>NZ_CP089290.1:300000-600000 GCF_022819385.1 Candidatus Nanosynbacter sp. HMT-352 | reverse complement strand
GCCTCTCTTCTTCATATCAGCCCACGGGTGATCAGCCGCGAGCAATTGCTCAGTTAGTCGATGGTTTGGAAAAAGGTCAGCGCGAGCAAACTTTGCTGGGTGTAACTGGTTCAGGTAAGACGTTTACGATGGCGAATATCATTGCCGAGCGCAATGTACCGACGCTGGTTTTGGCGCATAATAAGACTTTGGCGGCTCAACTTTTTTCTGAGTTTAAGGAATTTTTTCCGGACAATGAAGTCCATTATTTTGTTAGTTATTTTGACTACTATCAGCCAGAGGCGTACATCGCTTCAAGCGACACTTACATCGAGAAAGATTCGAAAATCAATGACGAGATTGATCGGCTTAGGCACGCTGCAACTTCTGCGCTGCTTACACGTCGCGACGTAATTATCGTGGCGAGCGTGAGTTGTATTTATGGCATTGGTTCGCCAGAAACTTACGCTGATATGGCTATTAAATTGACCGTTGGCGAAAGGCGAGTTCAGGACAAGTTTATCCGCCTACTAACCGACATTCAGTATAAACGCAATGACGTCGATTTTGCGCGCGGAACTTTTCGGGTGCGCGGCGATGTCGTGGATATTTTTCCGGCAGGTCAAAACACTGCGGTTCGCGTGGAATTCTTTGGCGATGAAATTGAGCGGCTAACGAAGATTGACCCTTTGACTGGCGAGATTTTGGATCGACCAGACCAATTGACAATTTTCCCGTCCAGCCACTATTCGACGCCACGTGAGCGAATTGAAAAAGCGATTGTTGGAATTGAGAATGAGTTTAATCAGCGACTGAAATGGTTTGAGGATAATGGCAAGTTTTTAGAGGCGCAAAGGCTAAGTCAGCGTACCAAATATGACTTGGAGATGTTGAAGGAAACTGGTTTCGTGAAGGGGATTGAGAATTATTCGCGCTATTTGACCGACCGAGAACCTGGCGAGCAGCCTGCGACTTTGATTGATTATTTTCCGGACGATTGGTTGCTTTTGGTTGACGAATCGCACATGACATTGCCGCAAGTTCGAGGAATGTACAATGGCGATCGCGCCCGTAAGGAAGTTTTGGTTGAGCATGGTTTTCGTCTTCCGAGCGCATTGGACAATCGCCCGCTTCGATTTGACGAGTTCAATCAGCATATTCATCAGGCAATTTATGTTTCCGCCACGCCGGGAGATTATGAACTTTCTCACTCGCCAAAGCCAGCTGAGCAGCTTATTCGACCGACTGGGTTGCTTGATCCGCCGATTGAAGTTCGACCGACCGACGGACAGGTTGATGATTTGATGGAGGAAATTCGCCAGACGATTGCAAAAGGTCATCGCGTGTTGGTGACGACATTAACCAAGCGAATGGCGGAGGACTTGAGCGCTTATTTGACGGAAAACGGCGTAAGGACGGCATATTTGCATAGCGAAATTGATACGCTGGAGCGTGGCGATATTCTGAAAGATTTGCGACTTGGAACGTATGACGTGCTGGTTGGGATTAATCTGTTGCGCGAAGGTCTGGACCTTCCGGAGGTCAGTTTGGTAGCAATTATGGACGCTGATAAAGAAGGTTTTTTGCGTAGTGAGCAGGCACTGATTCAGACGATTGGGCGGGCGGCGCGGCACGTTGATGGGCGAGTTATTATGTATGGAGACAATGTTACGGATAGTATGCGTCGAGCAATTGACGAAACGAATCGACGTCGAGCGATCCAGCAGAAATATAACGAAGAGCATAATATTACGCCGCAAACTATTCAGAAGAAAATTGACGACGGTTTGCGTTCGATTATTCCGCAAAAAGAATCTGATAAAAAGCCAAAGCTCAACCTGAAGAAAATTCCAAAAGACGAATATCCGGCTTTGATTAAAGATCTGACGGCGCAGATGGAATTGCATAGCGCTAATTTGGAGTTTGAAAAAGCGGCAGAACTGCGTGATTTAATTGCAGAAATTCGTCATACGATGTAGAATAAAAATATTATTAGATTAGGAGGGATTATGGCAACAAAAGAACAACCACAGCCAACAAACGTCGCGCAACCAGAAATGCCGATGCAACCAAATGCTTACCAAGCATATCCACAATACGCATATGAAGACCCAAATAAGGGCAAAGCAAAGATGCTAACTTTGGAATACGCTTTAGCAATGGGTTCGGCAATTGTTTCAATCATGTTGCTGATTGACATCATAACTAAGGTGTTTGGTTTGTGGACGAACTCAACATCAATGTTATTAAGAAGTGTCGGCGGATTTTTCGCGCCATCGATGGTAACTCAGGGAACGGGAATTGTTGCAGCGTCAGTATTTGCTGTGCTTTTGGCTGTATTGTCACTAGTTCTATTCTCTCGCGTATCAAAAGCTGTTCCGGAGCGTGAAGGCTACACAAAGCGAACAGCTTACAAATTGGTAACTTACGGCGGTTTGGCGGTTTTGATTATTCCAGCTGTCGACTTGGTTGCTCGATTAGTAAGCATTTTGATCAACTCATTGCTATTTATCGGCGTTGGTGACGGCGGCGAATTCTATAAGAGCTTGTACTTGGGTGAATTCTTGCCATACGCATTAGCTCTTGCAATTGTTGCTACTAGCGCTTACTTCATTTGCCAAATTGTCAAAGGACGCAACATGTCAAAGGCTTTGTCTTTGATGTTGATTGTGGCTTCTTCTGTCGTACTATTGACTGGCGCTATCACAATTGCCGTTAAAGCGCACGACACGGGCAGCTCAGCAAAAACTATTCCATCAGACTACAGTCGCTACAAGAACTACCAAGATTACTCAATGTAATAAAACTTGGAAAAATAAAGTCGCTCACTTTGATGGGCGGCTTTTTTTAGTGGTATAATATTGATATGATAACTATTTCTACCAGCGATATTCAGCACTTGGCGAGTTTGAGTAGTCTGGCATTGACTGATGACGAAACCGACGGACTGCGCCAAGATTTGGAAAATATAATTGGCTATATTGAGCAGTTGGGCGAGCTTGACGTGTCGGGTGTTGAGCCGACTTATCAAGTTACGGGACTGAGCAATGTTTGGCGCGAAGATGAAATTCAGGCGGGGATTCCTGTTGAGAAGTTGCTTGATTTGGCACCAGAAAAACAGAATAACCAAGTGAAAGTTCCGCAGGTATTGTAATGAGTAAGATTAGTGATTTTATTGGCAAGAGCGCGGTCGAGAACGTAAAAGGAGCGTTGCGACGAGCGCGTGAAATTGAGGAATATAATGCGCTACTTAGCTTGACGGAAGAGCGTGCGCTGGAACGAGCAGAAAAAGTTGATGCTGGCGAGGTTTCTGGACGATTGGCGGGCGTGCCATTTGTTGTGAAGGACAATTTTTTGGCGTTTGGTGCGCCAACGACTGCCGCTTCAAAAATGCTAGAAAACTTTAATGCGCCATTGCAGGCGACGGCTGTTGAAAAATTGGAAGCGGAAGGTGCGATTTGCATCGGTAAGGCGAATTTGGATGCTTTTGCGCACGGTGGTTCGACGGAAAACTCGGCATTCGGTCCAACTAAGAACGCTGCAGATGAAACGCGAGTTGCTGGTGGATCATCTGGTGGATCGGCGGTAGTTACGGCGCTTGACGTGGTTCCATTTGCGCTTGGTACGGATACTGGCGGTTCGATTCGTCAGCCAGCCAGCTTTAATGGCGTAGTTGGAATTAAGCCGACTTACGGGGCGGTTAGTCGCTACGGCGTAGTGGCGATGGCGTCAAGCACGGACACAATTGGCTGTTTTGCTACGAACGCTGAAGATGCGGACTTGGTGATGGAAATTATGGCTGGTCGCGATGATAAAGATATGACGACTTTGTCTGATTTTTGGAATAACCAACCAGAATTTGCAAAGAAAAAAATAGGTCTAGTTAAGCAATGTATGACCGACGACGTGGACGCGGAAGTCCGCCAAAAAACGCTTGATTATGCGGAGAAATTGAAGAAGCTTGGCTATGAAATTGAAGAAGTAGATTTGAGTATGATGCAACATTCGCTGGCGATGTATTACATAATTGTGCCGGCGGAATTGTCCTCGAATTTGGCGCGATATGACGGCGTGCGATATGGTCATCGAGCAGCGGAAGTAAAGACTTTGGCGGAACTTTACGGTCGTAGTCGAAATGAAGGATTTATGACTGAGAATAAGCGACGAATCATGATAGGAAGTTTCGTATTGTCAAGTGGATTCTTTGACGCTTACTATATGCAAGCTCAAAAAGCCAGGACGCTGCTTATTGACGAGTTTAAAAAACTGTTTACCGAATATGACGCGCTATTGATGCCGGTTGCGCCGACTCCTGCGTTTAAGATTGGGGAGAATGCTAGCGATCCGATAAAAATGTATTTGGCGGACATTATGACTGTGCCGGCAAGTTTGGCTGGACTTCCTGCGGTTGCCGCGCCAGCTGGAAATAGCGATGAAGGTTTGCCAATTGGCGTGCAGCTTATTGGCGATTACAAGTCGGACAAGAACTTGCTGAAGCTGGTTTCGGAAGTGGAGAAGATTTGATGGACGGATTGATAGTCGCGATAGTTGTTGCGGCGTTGATTATCGGCGCCTTGCTGATGATTTTCATTCAATTGACTTCTCGTGGTCGCGGTCAAATTGACAAGGAAATGTATCAGAGGGTTTGGCGGCAAATTTTGCGCAATGTCGAAACCAGAAAATCGGAAAGTATGCAAATGGCGATAATGAAGGCAGACAAGTTGCTAGACAAAGCTATGCGCGACTGTGGTGTGGCTGGCGAAACGATGGGCGAACGTATGAAATCTCGCAAGGGATATTGGAGCGATGAAAATGGGCTTTGGGCGGCGCATAAATTGCGCAATCAAATTGCCCACGAAACCAATGTAACGGTAACAGCACAGAGTTTTCGTCGAGCGATGGCGAGTTTTGAACAGGCATTAAAAGATTTGGGAGCATTATAATGAGTGTATATGACGATTATGAAATGACAATTGGTATCGAATGTCACGTTCAGTTGGCGACGAAAACCAAGCTATTTAGCCCGGCCGATAATGACGCTCGCGACGCTGAGCCGAATAGCAAGACGCATCAGATTGACTTTGGTTTGCCGGGGATGTTGCCAGTTTTGAACAAGCACGCTGTTGAGTTGGCGGTTCGCGCTGGAAAAGCCTTGAATTCGCCAATTGCGCACGTTAGCCGATTTGACCGAAAGCATTATTTTTATCCAGATTTACCAAAGGGCTATCAGACTTCACAGATGTATAATCCGATTATTTTGGCTGGATATGTCGATGCGCCGCTGGAAGATGGTTCTTTGAAACGCGTGCGAATTGATCATGCTCACATGGAGGAAGATGCTGGTAAACTGACACATCACGACGGCTATTCGTTGGTCGACCTTAACCGCGCTGGCACGCCGCTGATTGAGATTGTTTCTGAGCCAGATATGCATTCGGCCGAGGAGGCTAAAGCTTACGTTTCGGAACTTCATAAATTGATGGTTTACGCGGGTGTAACTTACGGTAATTTGTATCACGGAAATATGCGATTTGACGTTAATATTTCGGTGGCAAAGAAGGGTGCGACAGAATTGGGAAAGCGCGCAGAAATTAAGAATCTCAATTCCTTCCGCAGCGTTGAAAGGGCTGCTGAGTACGAGTTCAAGCGCCAAGTCGATATCTTGGAGCGTGGCGAAGAAGTTGTTCAGGAAACCAGAGGCTGGAATGATGACAAGCAGATAACTATTTCTCAGAGGTCAAAGGAAGACGCGCAGGATTATCGTTATATGCCAGACCCAGATATTCCGCCAGTTGTGTTGACTGACGAGGTGATTGCTGAAATTCAGTCCAAAGTGCCGATGCTTCCTGGTGAATATAGGGAAAAATGGAGCGCGCTAAACTTGGATAAATCTGTTATCAATTCGCTTTTGTCTAATCAGGATTATGCCCAGATTACATTGGAAGTTCAGGAAAAGTCTGGCGAGGCGTCCGCTAAGCGAGTCGCGCATTGGTTTGCGAGCGCATTGACAACTTCCGATGAAAATGACGCGCAAACGGACAACGAATCTGCACGCGTGGCGGTTGACGATTTGATAGAATTGGCTGAAATGACAGAGAAGTCTGAAGTTTCCAGCACGAATGCGAAGGAGTTATTTAATGAGCTTCTGGCTGGCGCGAAAAATCCGCGTAAGCTTGCCGAAGAGAAGAATTTGTTGCAGGTTTCTGATGAATCGGCGATTGCTGCAATCGTTGACGAAGTTCTAAACGATCCAGCTTCGGCGGCTTCAATTGCAGATATTAAGGCTGGAAAAGATAAGGCTATTGGCTATTTGGTCGGGCAAGTTATGAAGAAGTCTAAGGGCCAAGCCAACCCAAGCCTTGCGCAAAAACTGATTCGCGAGAAACTTTAGAATTGCTGAAAATAATAGGGGATAGGAGCTGAAATATGAGAAAACCAACTAAAGCTATCATCGCCGCTGCCGGTTTTGGTACGCGATTTTTGCCGCAAACCAAAGCCATGCCAAAGGAGATGTTGCCGCTGATTGATAAGCCGATTATTCAATACGTCGTCGAGGAATTGGTCGAAGCTGGCATTAAAGATATCATCATTATCGGTAGCGCGAATAAGCGAGCAATCGAGGACCATTTTGATGAGCCGAATGAAGAACTTTTGGCTAATTTGCGCGCTGGCGGCCCTAAAAAACAGCCATTCATTGACGCGGTGCAGAATCTGGCTGATATGGCGAACTTTATTTATATTCGCCAGAAAGGTCCGTACGGCAACGCAACGCCTTTGGCCTGTGCTTCGCATTTGATTCATCATGATGAGCCTGTGATTTACACATTTGCGGATGACTTTATTGCGGCTAGTCCAAGTCGTTTCAAGCAGATGATTGAGGCGTCAGAAAGCTTAGATGGAGCGGTTCTATCGTGTAAGAAAATCACCGATGACGCGGAATTTGATCGTTATGGAGTCATCAATGGTCAAGGGGTAAAAGACGGCGTTATAAAAATGACGAATATCGTTGAAAAGCCGGGCAAGGAGAACGCACCTTCTGATTTGGCTAGCGTCAGTAGCTATTTGCTTCCGGGCGAGATTTTCGGCTATCTAGACAAAGCCAAGGAAGAATTTGACGGCAACGGCGAGTTTACAATTCAGCCAATTATGCAACAAATGATTGACGACGGATTTGATTTTTACGGCGTAGAAATTACGAACGGCACTTATTATGACACTGGTGACAAATTGGAATATCTAAAAACGGTGATTGACTTTGGGTTACGTGATCCTAATTTTGGCGATAAATTACGTGCTCATCTGACGGATCGTCTAAAATAATGTATAATAAATAGCATGAACGGATTGCTTATTATATTAGTGATTTTGATGGTGATTTTTGTCATCATGATGATCGCTATGACAATTTCCATCATCAAATTAACGCGCCAAATTCGCCAAACTCAGCAGAACGTGGAGGCGATAAGCCAGCGAATTGCTAGTCTGAATGGAATTGTAAGTACGGTTTCAATTGGCGTGGAACTAGCCAAAAGCTTCGCTTCAAAGAGTGGATTTTTCTCGAAATTTTTCTCAAAGAAAAAGGTAAGAAAGAGTGAAAAAGTCAGCCAAAGAACAGCCAAATAAGCTAGCAAAAAAAGTCGTTCGTGATAACGAAAACGATGCTCGTCGGGCGATTTTGGAGGATTTATTCTTTGATTTTCATAAATCTCGCCACCAGGTTTACTGGGTGAATTTTGTTCGCGGAATTTTCTTTGGTCTGGGAAGTGCTTTGGGTGCGACGTTATTGATCGCGATATTGATTTGGATTTTGGGGCAATTTGCCGACATTTTCCCGCCGTTGGCTGATTTTATCAACCACTTAATTGAGACAATGCAACGTCGTCAATAGCGTGCTATAATTGTTATTAATGACTGAGGGGACGAGCGAACAATTATCGTCGGCGGCTTTGAAGCCGTCAGATTTCGTGCATCTCCATAATCACACCTTTCACTCGGTGCTGGACGGATTGACTAAGATTCATGACTTGGTCGATAAGGTTAAGGAGCTCGGGATGGAGGCTGCCGCCGTAACTGATCACGGCACGATGAGTGGCATTTTGGACTATTACAAAACTGCCAAAAAAGCGGGAATTAAGCCGATTATTGGAATTGAAACTTACGTGGCGACTCGTTCACGATTTGACCGCGATCCAGGTAAGGACAAGCAGCGTTTTCACTTGACTGTGCTGGCGATGAACAACACGGGTTTTCACAACTTGATGAAGTTGTCGACGCGCGCCAATCTGGAGGGAATGTATTATAAGCCGCGAATTGACCATGATTTGCTGGAGGAGTTGAATGAGGGGCTGATTGTCCTGAGTGGTTGCGCGAGTGGTGAAATTGGCGTGGCGCTGAAAGAGGATGATTATGATCGCGCTCGTGAGATTGCCAAGTGGTATAAGTCAATTTTTGGCGATCGCTATTATTTGGAGCTGCAGGACCACGGACACCCGAAGTCGAACACGCATTGGGATGTGCAGGCGAAGATTAACGAGGGCTTGATTAAGCTTTCAAAAGAGCTTGGTATTGAAATGGTGGTGACTTGTGATGGTCACTATTTGACGCATGAATATCAAGACGCGCACGAGATTCTGCTTTGTGTTGGGACGGGTTCATATCTCAGCGACGAAAAGCGGATGAGCTTGAAGGATTTTGAGCTTCATTTGACGGACCCGCGCGATATTATTGATCACTGGGGCGAGGAATTTCCTGAAGTTATTCGCAACACGAAAAAAATAGCTGATCGCTGCGACGTTGAGATTGAGCTTGGGCGGATTCTTATTCCAAAATATCCATTGCCAGACGGCGAGAACGAACATTCGTATCTGCTCAGATTGACATATCAAGGTTTGCTACAACGTTACAATGGAGCTTCGAAGGAGGAGGCTGAAAAGTTGGATCCTGACGAGATTATCCCTCAGTTATCCGAGGAGGTTCGTGAGCGCGCTAAGATGGAACTCGGTGTGATGGGTAATATGGGCTATGAAGGTTATTTCTTGATCGTCCAGGATTTTATCAACTGGGGAAAATCTCAAGGAATTGTTTTTGGTCCGGGGCGTGGTAGCGCGGCTGGTTCGATTATTGCGTATGCGCTGAATATTACAGATCTTGACCCTCTAAAATATGGTTTGCTGTTTGAGCGATTTCTTAATCCTGATCGTATTTCTATGCCCGACATCGACGTCGATATTCAGGATACGCGTCGCGATGAAGTGATTGAGTATTGTGCGAAAAAATATGGAGAGGATCACGTCAGTAATATTGCAACGTTCGGTAAGATGTTTGGTCGTATGGCAGTGCGTGATGTCGCCAGGGTTTTGGAGGTTCCGTACGCTGAGAGCGACCGATTGGCGAAGTTAGTCCCGCCGCCAAGCCAGGGGCGTCATATTCCGTTGTCGGTAAGTATTAAAGAAGACGCGGACCTTCGGAATGAATATGAAAATAATCCGACTGCGAAGGAAGTTTTGGATTATGCAATTCAGTTGGAAGGGACGATTCGTAGCCACGGTGTTCATGCTTGTGGCGTGGTGATCGCGCCAGATACGTTGGTCAATTATATTCCGCTTGAAATGGCGCAAAAGGGCGTGGTGGCAACTCAGTTCCCGATGGGCGAAGTTGAAGAGTTGGGCCTATTGAAGATGGACTTTTTGGGACTTTCGAACCTTACGATTATCAATAACGCCATGAGGATTATCCGAAAAGCTTACAAGAAAGAAATTAATCTTTCGGAGTTGCCGCTTGATGATAAAAAGACCTATGAGCTGTTTCAGCGCGGCGACACAACTGGTGTTTTTCAGTTGGAATCGGCGGGAATGAAGCGATATTTGCGCGGACTAAAGCCGACTACGTTTGAAGATATTATTGCTATGGTGGCTCTTTATCGTCCAGGCCCGATGCAGTTTATTGACAGCTTTATTAGGCGTAAACACGGCGAGGAAGAAATAACTTATTTGCATTCTGGAATGAAAAACTCGCTGAAAAATACTTACGGAATTTTGGTCTATCAGGAGCAGTTTATGCAGATTTCTAAGGAATGGTGTGGATTTACTGGTGGTCAGGCTGATACATTGCGTAAGGCTGTTGGTAAGAAGAAAATTGACTTGATGAAAAAGGTCAAGCCTGAATTCGTCGAGGGCGCAGTTAAAGTTGGTGGCGCGACTAAGGAAATTGCGGAAACGTTCTGGACTCAGCTGGAAGAATTCGCTAACTATTGTTTCAATAAGTCGCACGCCGCTTGCTATGGTTTGATCGCCTATTGGACGGCTTATTTGAAAGCGCATTATCCTGACGCGTTTATGGCGGCGCTTATGACTAGCGACCATGATGACACTGATCGTCTGGCAATTGAAATCACCGAATGTAAGCATATGGGAATTAGTGTGCTGAGTCCTGACGTAAACGAATCATTCGTTGAGTTTGCTGTGGTGCCGAATGAGAATAAAATTCGTTTCGGAATGTCGGCAGTAAAGGGCGTTGGCGTTGGTGCGGTCGAGGAAGTTCTGCGGGCGCGCGAAGATGGTCCGTTTACGTCGGTTGAGGATTTTGCTAGGCGCGTTTCAACCAGCAAGTTCAACAGAAAAGCCTGGGAGTCGCTTATCAAGTCTGGTGCGTTTGATGATATGGGTGATCGATCTGATTTGCTATTCAATCTGGATTCTATTACATCATTTGCGTCCAAGCTCCAAAAAGAAGCCGCCAGCGGACAGACCAATTTGTTTGGAATGTTGGGTGGCGATGATGCAGCGAGCGTCCAATCGACTCTTCATCTCCAGAAGGCTCCCGTGAAACACGACGATAAAGAGCACTTGATGTGGGAGCGAGAATTGTTGGGGTTGTACATCTCGGCACATCCGCTTGATAGGTATGAAACGTATTTGAGCGAGCAAACTCAACCATTGACGCAATTAGTTCCTGAGTACGACAGTCGAATGATGACGATTGGGGGAATTATTAGCACTGTTCGTACAATCGTCACGAAAAGCGGTTCAAAAATGGCGTTCGTGGGAATTGAGGACAAGTTCGGTGAGGGTGAAATAATTGTTTTCCCAAATCTGTATGAGAAAGTTGGCGCCAAGCTGGTTCAGGACGCGGTGATTCGAGTTTCTGGTAAAAATTCAGCTCGAGATCGTGACGGAAATTTGGGCAATGAAAGTAAGCTAATTGCCGATGATATTATTGCAATTACGGACAACGATATCAATGGCTATGAGTCGACTGGCCGTAAAATGGATGCGCCAAAAATTAGCTCTGCTGTAAAAAAAGAGCGCCGTGAAGCTTATCGCAATCAGAAAAATGGAGTTTCTCCGAAGTCTGCTGTAAAGAATGACGCCGCCAAACCGCAGCCAAAAACTCATTCGGCGCCTGTTAATGTTGCGCCAGAAATTCCCGCTTCAAAGTTATTTGTGTATATTAAAGACCCGAATGATCATTCGCGGTTGGTAAAAATGAAGTCTGTTTGCGGCGAGAATGCTGGCACGACTGACGTGGTTTTGGTGTTGGGCGAGAAAGAAAAATCAGCCATGCGTCTGCCGTTTAAGGTGGATGCTAATGATAACCTATTAAGCCAATTAAAAAACACTCTGGGTGAAGAGTGTGTAGTTCTAAAGTGATAGTTAGCCCGCTGACAGAGGTCTCAGCCGAGACCAAAAGTCTCAAGGCGAGCTAACTATCTATCAGCGGGACTTCTTGCCCCGCAGCTTATTCCTCGCTTCGGCGCTACGTGCCAATGAGCACGTAGCGAACAGTGTGGCAGTCGCTGTAAAAACTGCCGCTGATATTGACCAGGGCAATATCGGTAGCAGAACTACCATATAGGCAGCGAACTCCAGCATAATTGCCGTCGCTGCTATCACAGCCAGGATTGATGGCACGACTCCCGACATCTTGTCGTGGGAGTACAGTGCCCATGTAGCCAGGTACATGACCGATATAGTCGTGATGATCATAGCAATGTCCATCATTGCATTTCTCCTTTTGTGCGGGTACTACTTTCTCTGGGGGATTCCAGAGAAAGCTCATATAAATATAACACATATGTTTAATAAAGTCAATAAGTAGACTTGAGGGATTTATTTATGTGTTGTTGAGATTATTTCGTTCTCGGGAAAATCAGTCCGAACAGCGCAATTCCTGTTGCGACCGACACGTTGAATGATTCTTTTTGGCCGAACATCGGGATTTCTACGGTGAAGTCGCAGTTGTCCAAAAGCTCTGGCGTGATTCCGTGGACTTCTTCGCCAAGCAGTAGCGCGAATTTTTCAGGTGGCTGAAATTCTGGCAACATCACGCTGTCTTTTGATTGCTCCAGCGCGACAATTGGCAAGTTTTCTGTTCGCTGATTTTCTTTAATCCAATCATTGATATCCTCGTAAAACTCAAATGGCACCAAACTTTCCGCACCCAAAGCGGTTTTATGAATTTGGCTGGTGATTTTTTCGCGAATATGCGGCAGGCGAGGGTCTTCAGATCGAATTTCTCCATCGACAAGCGCACAAACAGGCGCCTTGCTACATAAACTCAATTCTGGATACGGCGTGTAACCACTAAGAACAATCTTTTTTACGCCAAATCCTTCGGCTGTGCGAAAAATTGCCCCAACATTGTGCGTCGAGCGAATATTATGGACTAACAGAGTAATTTCTGGATTCATATCACTATTATATCACTCGTCAAACCGTAAGCTTTTTGGTATAATTTTCATATGGACGAAGATAAAATTCAGGCGCGACGCCGTGAGCAAGATGAGGAAGCTACTCGTCGTCGAGCGTCAATTTTAGGACTTCAATATCTTGACGGGCGGGAATTTGAAGAAACTTTACCTTTGCTTAAGGGTGTTTTGACGATAGAAGAAATGTATAAGGGTCGGCTGGTCCCGTTAGCCTTTAACGAGGAAGACCAATCTTATCGATTTGGCGTTACGTCGCAAACTTCTGAGTCGTTGATGAAGCGGATGCGAGATCAGTATGTTGAAAACGGCAAGCGAATCTTCTTTTTCTTAATTTCTGGTTCAGCGTTTCGGTCAATTATGCTCAGGTTTGATCCGCCGAAAAAAGTGATTTACGACAATATTGAAATTGCCAAGGAGGGTGATAGCGATACTCTAGCACAGGTTACTCAGACTTTGGCTTCCGTGGGCACAAATGACGTGTTTAATTATTTGATTGACCAAGCGGATTTGTTGGGTGCGTCGGATATTCATATTGAGAACCAGCGCGAATCGATTCGAATTCGTATGCGTGTTGACGGAGCTTTGCACACGGTGGCGGAGCTTAGTAGGGATAGATATCGAGTGATTATGGCGACTTTGGCGTCTCGTGCGAATATTTCTACTGCTTCCAGAGAGCCTCAATCTGGGCATATGCAACAGGAAATTCATAGAGATGGCGCATCGCATGTGCTGAATTTGCGTGTGGAGGCTGTGATGACGGTGTATGGCTTAGACTTGGTGCTTCGATTATTTAATTTTGACGAATCAATGTTGAACTTGGATCTCTTAAGTATTTCAAAGAAAGAGCGTGAGCAAATTGATGAAGTTATTTCTCATCCGCGCGGAATGTTGTTGATGGTTGGTCCAACTGGTTCGGGAAAATCCACGACGTTATATAGTATTCTTAATGCCCTTAATACGCCAGATCGAAAGATTATCACGCTGGAAGATCCTGTAGAAAATACGATTCCTGGGATTGCTCAGATTCCAATTGATACGACAAATGGACAGAGGTTTGCTGATGGCTTGCGCAGTGTTTTGCGTCTTGACCCAGACGTGGTGATGGTTGGTGAGATTCGCGACAATGAAACTGCGAAGACTGCGATTCAGGCGTCAATTACGGGACATTTGGTGTTGTCCAGCTTTCACGCCAATTCAACTGCGGCGGCGTTTAGTCGTATGATCGATATGATTGGGCAAAACCCGATTTTTAGCTCGGCGGTTCGGCTGGTGATTGCTCAGCGGCTAGTGAGGAGATTGTGGGATGATAGCAAGGAAGAATATGAGCCGGATGAGGCGACTCGTAAGTGGGTGAAAGAGGTTTTGAAGGATTTGCCAGAGAATGTTGATTGCCCAGATTTGGATACGTTTAAGCTTTGGCGTGCAGTGCCGACAGACGACGTTCCATTCGGCTATAAGGGGCGAATTCCAGTAATGGAGCAATTGGTCGTGAGCGAGAATATTCAGAAATTCTTGCGCGGCGATGTTGAGGATGTTCACACGGAAGCGATTGAGAAGGCTGCAAAAGAAGATGGCATGGTGACGCTACTTCAGGCTGGCGTGTTAGCGGCTCTTCGCGGCGAAACGACATTAGAAGAAGTTAATAGAGTAATATAATTGACTTTATAGCCATAAACTGATAAGATATTAGTTTATGAGCGAAAGACAACGGGATGGTTATGTTGTTAAAGATAAACTATCTCATACAGAGGATCTTAATAAAAACTACATAAGTCAAATTATAGATTATGTAGAGTCTATTATTAAGCATGTACCGTTTCTTGTTGAAGGTGAGGAGTTGCGCGGTGAATATCAAGAATCTTATGGGAAGGTTCTTGGGTTGTTTCAGCAAATTGAGGAGGAGTATAACAGGCTTCCAGATTGCATAGAGATAGATTTTGATATAGAGGAAGTCAAAGAATCATTAAGAAGTATATTTAATGGAACATACGAGAAATTTATAAGGGAAAATCTTAGTGTAGTTTTTCCCGAAAAGCTGGCGGAAGTGAATATTCCAGAATTTTGCCAAGCTGAAGAGTATGCGATTCCCGACGTAAGACGATGGCAGCATGCTAATAAAATAATTAGTCCTGAACTTGCAGATCGTGAATATATGCGCTTTATCGCAAAGGCAAGGGAGACTGTGATTAATAGACTTACTAAGGATGGAGCTTTTGGTTTACCTGATGATTTTACAATTACTAGACCTGAATACATTCCAGGTAATGATGGCAAGATGAAGTTGAGTAGTTTCTTGGAGGACTTTAAGCGTCGGAAACTTAAGGAGGTTGAAGATGAGGAATGTAATGGTATTAATCCTGAGGGTGATTTAAAATTTGCCAACAGTGTTCTTGAGTTTATAAAATCCATAAAATTGCCAAGCGAAGAGGAACTAGCCAAGCAGTATAAAGAAGCGACAATTAAAGAAAACAGTCCAGTGGTTCGTAGTCTTGCTGAATCTATGGCTAAAGAGTGTCTGAGTGGGGCTTTAGACAACGCCCTGAAGGTGCTTTCGGAGAAATTGAATGGCTATGAAGCGGCACCTAAAATCGCTGCTGAATCTTTGAATGAGGCGAGGAAGAGAAAGAGAAATAAGCAATCACGCCAGGGAAATTGCGAGGTGAGTGATCAGGATGTTCAGGCGGTGGAGGTTAACTTGAAGGTCGGGGATTATATAGAGCTTAGTCACGAAACATTTCCGTGGTTAGATGATGAAATGGCTAAGGTTTTATATATTAAGAGAAGCGGTAATGATGTTACGATAGTAGTCGATGCTCGTACTGAAGCAGCCAAGAGAATTGAACACAGAATGTCTGGCTATGAGACTAAGAAAAAGCAGAAGAGTATTTTGCCCAGTCTTTATAATAAATTAAAATTAGCGGCAGAAATTGTTGCAACGTCAGATTCTGGATTACGTGATTCTTGGACGACCTTAAGATATCGAGATAAAAATAAGTATCCTTTTAGTATCTTTAGCTGGAAAGCCCAAACATCTGACGCACTAAGGATGTATGTGTCGCACATCGCTATGGATAAGGTGGATGATGAGTCTGTGAGAAAGATACTAGAAGAGAACGGTGTAACTCATTTATTAATGCTTTTGGGTGCTTGCGACAAAAATAACCAGGAAGAATTATTGCCAGTATTTACTGGGCGGACTAGGCGCATTGAGGCAGCTGACGGTGCTGGTGCTTAGGCTTATCTAATGACATTTGCAATAGCTTCAACAACACCCTCATCAAATGCAGTTGGGACGACTTTATCGACGGTTGGATTTTCGACCAGGTTAGCTAGCGCTTCGGCGGCCGCTAATTTGTGCTGATCGGTGATTTTCTTAACTCCGTGATCTAATGCGCCGCGGAAAATTCCAGGGAATGCCAGAGAGTTGTTGACCTGATTTGGGAAGTCGCTACGACCCGTACCGATGATTGCGACACCGGCTTGTTTGGCGACATCTGGCATAATTTCTGGAACAGGATTTGCTAGTGCGAATACGATTGGATCTTTCGCCATTTTTTTGACTAATTCTGGAGTGAGAAGTCCTGCGCGCGATACGCCGATGAATACGTCTGCGTCAGTGATAGCGTCTTCAATTGAGCCAGATTGTGATGCATCGACATATTCTAGTAGCGCGGTTTTTTCAGCGTTCAAATCTGTGCGTGATTTTCCGACAATTCCTCGGCTATCCACCGCTACGATGTTTTTTGCTCCGTAAAGGTTTAACAATTTGATGATTGCTGTGCCAGCTGCGCCCGCGCCGATGACTACGAATTTGCAATCTGCTAGGTTTCGTCCTGTCAATTTAGCGGCATTAATTAAGCCCGCCAACACAACGACAGCCGTACCGTGTTGGTCGTCGTGGAAGACTGGAATATCTAATTCTGCCTTTAATCGCTCTTCAATTTCAAAGCATTTTGGTGCGGCGATATCTTCGAGGTTGATAGCGCCGAAGCTTGGCGCGATGGCTTTAACTGTGGCAATGATTTCTTCTGGTTCATGAACGTCTAACACAATTGGCACTGCGTCGACATCGGCAAAATGCTTAAATAGCAAAGCTTTTCCTTCCATAACTGGCATGGCGGCTTTTGGTCCCAAATTGCCTAAGCCCAAAATTGCTGAGCCGTCTGAGATTACGGCGACTAGATTGTTTGTCCAAGTGTATTTTGGTAAATCGGCTGGATTTTCGGCAATTGCTTGACTGACTGCGCCGACGCCAGGGCTGTAATAAGCGCTAAGCTTGTCGCGATTAAGCTCCTCTTTATCTCTGAGGCTGGTCGTAATTTTACCTTTGTATTTTTCGTGTAGTTCGAGTGCTAATTTATTGTAATCCATAACTATATTATACTCCAATTTTATTTAATTGATATTTCTTCAGATTTGTGTTATTATCTTATGTAATTGTACGAGAGTTAAATATTCGAGCCTTGTTTGACGTGGAGCCGCAGAGGTACAACTGCGTGGCCAGTCGGAGCGAGTTCGGAAGATAGGAAAAATTATGAGTTTTGATTTAATCAACAAAATCAACCAAGCACAAAAAAAGCAAGCAGTTGTCGATGCTCGCAGCGGTGACACAGTTCGCGTTTACCAGAAAATTAAGGAAGGCAACAAAGAGCGTATTCAGATGTTCGAGGGTGTTGTCATCCGCACCGACAATAAAAAATCACACACATCACGAATTACGGTTCGAAAGATTGCTTCAGGCGTTGGCGTTGAAAAGTCATTCTTGATACACAGTCCGCTAATTGAGAAGATCGAGATTGTTCGTCGCGCTAAGGTTCGTCGCAAGTTCTTGAGCTTCCTTCGCCAGCGTAGCGGTAAGTCAGCTCGCTTGACGGCTAAGAATTTCGATCGCGCTGCTGTTAATGACATTCATGACGCTAAGGCAGAAGCGGAAGCTGAACGCTTGAAGGAAGAGGCTGCTCAGGCTGCTGCTGCAAAACAAGCTGAAAAAGATGCCGCTCAGGCTGAACTTGACGCTAAGGCTGCCGAAGTTGCAGCTCGCCATAAAGACGCGTAATTGTCAATTGGTCTATTGTTAAAACCGTCTCTTAATCTGAGGCGGTTTTCTCATGTTATAATCTCAATATGGCAATATTTCATTATATATCCGTCCTTGTTCCGACGATTTTAGCTGTGGTGGCTCCTTATGTTTTGAAGAAAAACGGCTTTGATAATGAGCGAAAATATCGCTGGCTACTCTACGTAGCGTGTTTGTTGTTTTTCATATCTTGGTATTTGCCATCGCCGTTAATTGACGGGCAGGATACTAGTTTTACGACGCACTTTGTGGGCGGTGGGCTATTTACGGGGCTATTCTGGGCGTATTTGGTTTCGTCGATGAAGTGGCGAGTGTATTGGCTGGTGATGACGTTTTCAGTATTTGCTTTAGTCTCGGCGCTGGGTTGTATTAATGAGTTGGCGGAATTATTTATGGTCAAGGTGGGCTTGGCGAACATAAAATTGGACGACACAAATTGGGATATTTTGGCGAATACATTAGGCGCGGCAACGGTTTGGATTGGCTGGATTATTGCTGATTTTATGACGAAAAAGGGAAGATTGTCGGGTGATTCTGGGAATTGACGAAGTCGGGCGCGGCGCGTGGGCTGGACCGTTGGTGATTGGTGCGGTGGTTTTGGGCGGCGCTGAAATTGAAGGGCTTGATGATAGTAAAAAATTGACCAAAAAACGACGTGAATTGCTTGATGAGGAAATTCGCGAGCAAGCATCGGCTTGGGCGTTGGGTTGGGTTTCTGCTGAGGAGCTGGATGAAATAGGAATGAGCGAGGCGCTTAAGTTGGCTACGCGGCGCGCAGTCAAAGAAATTCAAGCGAAATGCCAGAAAAGCGGCTCGAAGTTTGATGAGATTATTATCGATGGGACGGTCAATTTTTTGGCGGGTACACTGCTAGAAAAGTACGTAACAATTATAGCGAAAGCCGATGGTCTGATTCCGAGTGTTTCGGCGGCGTCGATTATTGCTAAGGTGGCTCGTGATAAATTTATGGCAGAGCAGGATAATATTTATCCGGGATATGATTTTTCTTCACACGTTGGTTATGGAGTGGCGAAGCACCGAGCGGCTATTGATAATCTGGGCGTAACTCCGCTGCATCGGCTGAGTTTTGCGCCGTTGGCTAAATATGCTAATGTTGAGGCGAATTCGCAGAATGTATCTGATGACGGAAAATCTAAAAACCAGCAAAAAGACACGACGCGTCAAATTGGCGATAAAGGTGAGCAGGCGGCGGCGGATTGGTTGGTGGCTGATGGTCATGAGATCATAGAACGGAATTGGCGAACGCGATATTGCGAAATTGATATTGTTAGTAAAAAAGACAATGTTTTATATTTTACAGAGGTCAAATATCGGAAAAATGACAATTTCGGCGATGGCTTGGCGGCAATTACAAATAAAAAACAGCAACAAATGCGCTTTGCTGCTGAAATATTCATTTCTAAAAATGCGCAGTATGAAAGCTGTGATATGCAAATGCTGGCAATTTCTGTCGATGGAAATCCGCCCGTAGTTGAAGAGTGTGTGGTGTTGGAATAAATTGTTCGCTTTCGTCGTTTTCGACTCATCAGCATAGACACGCATCTATGGAGCGAACATGACAAGTGAGAGAGTTGGGAGTCTCTACAGACTCGCCATGTTCGTTTAGGGGACTAGATATCTAGAACATCTAGCCTTTGGATGTCAAATCGTACATGTACGATAGCCGATCCCGGAGTGTGTGTGCTCTTCTGCCAGTCGGGGACCCAGCCTCCCCGGCCGTCGTATTCAAAACTTACGTCTTGAATACGATCATCAACCTGCCTGAGCTTCTGTAGCAGTTTGATTTTGCATTCCTCGCTACATACAACTGACCATGTAACTGTTGGAGTATCAACTAGTTGGATGCCGGGGTACCTGCCATGATCAAGATAGTATTTCCTGACCAGAAGGCTGAGATGTGCAGCGATTGACGCTAGGTTGTCGGGGCGAAGAAATATTTCTATTTCTTGCCTCTCCGCCTCATTCTTTCTGGCGAGGGCTGTCTTACGTTCTTCAACGATATCTTTCGTAATGATAGACATGGTCAAACTCTCTCCTCATCTGGGCGAACGCCCGTGCTGGAAGCACTGATCGACGCCCGGATGGCACGACCGAAAATGAGGTTTCGGGATACTTCTTAAAATATCGCAAAATCTCACCTCCAGTTTATAAACTCTCTCAACTTGTCAAGGTGCGCTTTCGGACAAGGATTTACTCGACTTGTCAATGAAAGCTGTATTCATTTATATCACTAATAAAATAAAATGTCAATAGATTTTGTCAAAAACCGTAAAATAATGCGACCAAATTATTTACAACGCGGAAATAACCGCCTCTTTGTCTCGTTTAATCAGCTCAACTCGCGCGGATATTTCGGTAATTCCCAGCTTAATCGCTCTGGTGAGGGCTGGAATATCCATCATCGGCTCAAAGAATTGTTGAAAGTCGTTAAGTTCGTCGGTTGTCAGTAGGGCTGTGGCCGCATAGCGAATGAAATCGTCGTAACTTTTATCTTCGCCAAACGTACCTTCGACCCACGCCCAGTTCTCCTTTAGCCAATTCCAAGCAATCTGGCGGCTTTCTCTGGTGCGAATCAAATACACAAACCAACGGCTGGCGTCTTGTGGGCGGATAATATTGGAATCTTTAATATTGGCAAGAATTTTTTCTGCTGTTTCAGGGTTTTTGGTGGAAGTCAGTCCAATTGCAATATCATTCTGCAGGTCATTTGACGGCGTGTTTTTATACGTGGCAAAGAGATTTTCAATCATCTCTGGCGTCTCGAAATGTCTTACGTTTGTGCTGATAATTAAAGCTCGAATTTCTGTCGGTAAGTCTTCCAGTTTATTGTTATCAAATCGCGTTTTCGCCTCATTCAAAACTTCTTCATCTTCGCTATATATCATCAAACTCAAAGCCGTGGTGCGTCGTTCGCGGTCGTCGTCCGATTCGCCAGCTTTTTCGTCCCAGCCCAATTCCTCAAATGTGGCGCGCGCAAATTCTCCAGAAATTTTCTTTAATGAATCTCTGGCGGTGTCATTGTCATCGACGAATTTTCGCAGTTCCGTCAAAGCGCCGGCCGCCATACCGAAGACTTTTTCGTTGGTTTCGGTTTTTAGCGACAATGCCAATGGAAGTAGTGACGCCGAATTTTCAAATCCAGCGCGGGCGAGTATTGTCGCGTCCTGTAAGATGCAAATCTTATCCAGGGTTGGCAACTCTGTAATGTTTTTCAATAAATATTCGCGAGTGGATTCGTCATATTTGGTGACGAAGTGGGCGCTTAAGCCGCAGTTTAATTGCAATGGCTTTTCAATAGAAACGGTGGTTTCTTTTTGATCCAAGATTTTTACGTCAAGCGGTTGGTTTGCGAATAATGGAATCGGCCATAACGCGTCGGATGGTTGGTGCTCGCCGATGAAGAATCGTTCCTGACTTAAAATCGCCGCGTTGTGACTGGTTGAAACTGATATGACAGGAAGGCCAGGTTGGGAAATCCAAGTGTTCATTAGATTGACGATTGGCTGACCACTCGCTGATTCCAATTCTTGCCATAAGTCATTTCCGACGGTGTTTTTATACGCGAATTTTTCAAAATATGATTTAAGACCAGCGCGAAACGCTTCTTCACCGATAAGTTTTCTAACCATAACAAGCAGCCGTCCGCCTTTGGCGTAGACGATTGCTGGGTCGAACAAAGTGCTGATTTCATCTGGGTGATTGACGTCGGCTTGAACTGATTGAACGCCGTCCAAGCTGTCGCGCCTGAGCGCGGTCGTTACTTCATTCGTGGCAAAATCTTCCCACATATGCCAATCCGGCTGGAGCGCGTCAATTGCTACATATTCCATCATATTGGCAAAGCTTTCGTTGAGCCATAAATCATTCCACCAATTCATGGTAACGAGATTGCCAAACCATTGATGGCTAAGTTCGTGCGCAATCACAGTCGCGATAAATCGTCTGGATGATTCTGGAGTCAATTCCGGGTCCGCAAGCAAACAACTTTCTCGGTAAGTGATTAAACCCCAGTTTTCCATGGCGCCAGAGGAAAAATCGGGAAGAGCGACGTGGTCGGATTTTGGCAATGGGTATTTGACGCCGAAATATTCATCATAAAAATCAATTGAACGAGTGGCGATGTCTAGCGCAAAATCTAAGGTATTTTCATTCTGAGCTGGCGTTGCCCAGACGTTAATCTCGACGCCAGATTTGGTGTGGGCAGATTTTTTGTGCAATTCACCGATGACGAAAGCCAGAAGATAACTGCTCATTCGTGGGGTTTTCTCGAAAGTTGTTGTGAGTGAATCGCCGTTTTCTTCTTCGCTTTTTACGGGCATATTTCCTAAAACTGTTATTCCTGTTCGGGTGACCAGTGTCAAATCATATTCAGCTTTGGCGGCTGGTTCGTCAACGCAAGGGAAAACTTCGCGGGCGTGGTGTGATTCAAATTGAGTTGCGAAAAGCTGTTTTTTAACGCCGTCGTGAGTAAAATAACAAGGATACAAGCCGTGCATTGCGTCGGTGATGGTTCCGGAAAAATTGATACAAACTATGTGGTTGCCGCTTTTAAGTTCAGGTTGAAATAATCTCAATTCGTCAAACTCACCAAATGAAACGTCGGCGGGCTGATTGTCGATTGTGGCTGATTGAACTGTTAAGCCTTTGGAATGTAGCGAAATTGATTCGCTGGTGGACTCGCCAGAAATGATAACTGTGCCAGAAAATTCTTTTTCCTCGGCGCGCGTTAAATCGAGAGTTAAGTTGTAATGATTTGGTGTGAATGTGTCGAGTAGGCGTGGAACTTTAGTCATAGTTTAATTATAATACAGCCATGAGGGTGAATAAAATACGACGTCGGCAAGTGGTGATTGCGCTGGTAATTCTGATAGTCGGCGTGGCGGTTTGGGCTTCGCGAATTTCACAACCCGAGCCTCAGACAATTCAAGCTTCAACTCAACGAGAATTATTTGGCAATTCGAACGCCAAAGTAGAATTGGAAAAGATAGAAGTTAAAGGACGTGCGCCAAAAACTGGTTATTCCAGAAAGCAATTCGGCAATGGCTGGGGTAAAATTAACGGCTGCTCTGTGCGGGAAGTGATTCTGGCTCGAGATTTGACGGATGAGAAAATTGATGAAAAATGTCGAGTTTTGTCGGGTGTGCTGAATGATCCGTACACCGGTCAAACAATTCAATTTCAGCGCGGCGAAAAAACCAGCTCTAAGGTTCAGATTGATCACGTCGTGGCTTTGAGTGATGCTTGGCAAAAGGGTGCGCAGCAAATTTCTCCAGAAGAGCGAGAGAAATTGGCGAACGATCCGTTAAATCTGTTGGCGGTTGACGGCCCAGCGAACCAAGCCAAAGGCGACGGCGATGCGGCGACTTGGCTACCGAGTAATAAACCTTTTAGATGTCAATATATTGCGCGACAAGTGGCTGTGAAACGAAAATATCGCTTGTGGGTAACGGAAGCTGAAAAAAACGCAATGTCGGGAATTTTGGAAAAATGTACTGAAGTAAATTGACAAAATGAAAAATTTTTAATACAATGAGAAAGTACTCATCCGGCCGGCAGGTCGGAGTTTTTCGTTTATGGAAGTTTGAGACGGAAAAAGATATAATTAATAAGAAGGAGAATGTAATGGAAGACTTGAACATTAAGCAGTTGACGTTGGCAGTTCGTACGATTGCTGAGGAAAAAAACTTGCCAGAAGAAACAGTTTTGAGCGTGATTGAACAGGCGATTGCGGCGGCTTGGCGTCGTGATAACGGCACACGTGACCAGTTGGTTCGCGCAAGCTTGAATATCAATAACGGTACGGCTGTCGTGTCGGTTGTTAAAACTGTTGTTGAAGAAGTTGAGAATGACGCCAATCAAATCGACCTAGAGGAAGCTAAGGAGATAGATCCTGCGGCTGAACTTGGCGGTGAAGTTGTGATGGAAACTCATAACGTGACGACTTTTGGTCGAGTTGCAGCCCAGACTGCTAAGCAAGTGATTTTGCAGCGTTTGCGCGAAGCTGAGCGTGAAGTTGTTTTGGCGGAATTTGAGGATAAAATCGGTACGGTTGTTATCGGTACGGTTCAGCGAGTTGAGCCACGTGTCGTGCGAATTGAGCTTGGCAAGGCTGTCGGAATTATGCCTCAGAGTGAGCAAATTACTGGTGAATATTATGGTGTTGGTCGTCGAATTAAGGTTTACATTAAGGATATTGAGCGCGAAGGCCGCGGTCCGCAATTGATTCTTAGCCGTGGCAATGAAGAGTTTGTGCGATTCTTGTTCAATCAAGAAGTTCCAGAGATGGAAACTGGTGCGGTTGAGATTAAGGCAATCGCTCGCGAGGCTGGTCGCCGAACTAAATTGGCGGTTTCTTCAGCGCTACCTGGCGTTGATCCAGTTGGTACGTTTGTTGGTGGTCACGGCGCCCGCGTTCAGGCTGTGATGAATGAAATTGGTGAGCAGGAAAAAATTGACATTATTCCATACGAGGAAGATGCGGCTGGATTTATTGCTAATGCGATGAGCCCGGCAGAGGTTTTGAGCGTGACTGTCAATGAAGACGAGAAGCGTGCGACGGTTTATGTTAGCGAAGATCAGCAATCAATAGCAATCGGTCGTGCTGGACAGAATGTTCGCTTGGCAAGTCGATTGACTGGCTATGAGTTAGACATCGAAGCAAAAGCTCCTATTAAGGCGGAGCCAAAACCTCGAAAGAATATTGAGGATAGCTTGATGAGCGTAGTTGAGGAGGTGGCGGAATAAGCTGCCTTCTGCGAATCGCCGAAAACGAAAGGAGGGCGATATGTCAGAAGATTTTTCTGAATTAGAACCTCGGCTGACGGAAACGGCTCGAGCCAGTTTGGGGCGGGCTGGTTTTCTGGCGCATAATGAGGGGAGTGAATATGTTGGCACGGAGCATATTTTGCTTGGTGTGTTGGCGCAAAATTCGTCATTGGGCGCAAAGATTTTGGCGGAAAATGGCGTAACTTTGGATCGAGCGGAAATGGCGTTGAACCTGACCGCAAAGCCGCTGGTGATTACGATTGTAAGTAAGGGTTTGAGCGCTGAAGTCGTTGAATTGATAAGAATTGCCTGGCAACTAGCGGTTGAATTTGGACAGGAAAAAATTGGCACGGAACATATAGTTTATGGAATGCTGCAGCAGCACGAGGCGCGAGCGACTAAATTGCTGCGGGATATGAACGTTGACATTGACAATCTGCGTGGAAGTTTGGAAGATGTGTTTGATAAACAGCAGTTTGAATCTCTGCAGAGTGAGCGTAGTACGACAAGTAAAAACTCCGGCGATTTGCGAGTTTTGGAGAAATTCGGTGTCGATTTGACGCGGCGTGCCAGTGAAGGATTTTTGGATCCGGTGATTGGTCGAGCGTCGGAAATTCAGCGAATGATCACGATTTTGGGTCGGCGGAGTAAGAATAATCCAGCGCTGATTGGCGAACCTGGCGTCGGTAAAACTGCGGTCGTTGAGGGCTTGGCACAAAGAATTGCTGATAATAAAGTCCCTGAATTTTTGAAAGGTAAGCGACTTTTTCAATTGGATTTGACGGCGATGATTGCTGGGACGAAATACCGCGGGCAATTTGAGGAGCGATTGCAAAAAGTTCTGGCGGTCGCCAAAAAACATCAAGAAGTTATTTTGTTTATTGACGAGTTGCATCTGTTGGTTGGCGCTGGTTCGGCCGAAGGTTCGATGGACGCGGCGAACGTATTGAAGCCAGCGTTGTCGCGAGGCGAGGTACGGCTAATTGGCGCGACGACGTTTGATGAATATCGAAAACATATCGAAAAAGATGCCGCGTTGTCACGGCGCTTCCAGTCGGTGACGATCAATGAGCCATCGCCAGAAGAGGCGGTAGAAATGATGCGAGGTTTGAGAGGAAAATTAGCTAAGCATCATCAAGTTCAGATTCCTGACGAAATGTTGACTGAGGCGGTGGATTTGAGTCAGCGTTACGTGACGGAGCGATTTTTGCCAGATAAAGCGATCGACGTGATTGACGAGGCGGCGAGTTTATTGAAGTCTAGTTTGCCAATAAAATTGTCGCGTAAGGACAAGTTGGCTCGCCAAATTAAGCGATTGGCTGGGAAAATTGACGCCGCGGTCGAGGCTGAAAATTACGAAAAGGCTGCAGAGTTTAAGATGCAAATGAGGCAATTGGAATTGCAAGCCGAAGCGCTGAAAGATGAAGTCAGTGATGAGCCGGTGTTGACTGATGAATATTTGCGTCGAGCGGTTTCGGCAATGACGAATATTCCGATTGACAGATTATCGTTGAATCAGATGAAGGATTTGATCCGCCTGGAGAAGCGGCTGAGCCAGAGCGTTCTTGGTCAGAATGAAGCGATTGAGCAGCTGGCGCGCGCGATTCGTCGCAATAAAGCTGGGCTAAATCGTCAGAGTGGGCCGCTTGGGTCGTTTATCTTTCTGGGTCCGACTGGAGTTGGTAAGACGGAATTGGCGCGAGTTCTGGCGCGTGAAGTTTTTGGCGGCGATGATAGCTTGATTAAAATTGACATGAGCGAGTTTTCTGAACGTCACACGGCTAGTCGTCTTATCGGTGCGCCGGCTGGTTATGTTGGCTATGAGGATGGCGGGAAATTAACGGATAAAGTTCGTCGTCGACCATATAACGTGGTGTTGTTCGATGAGATTGAAAAGGCGCATCCTGACGTTCTGAATTTGCTTTTGCAGATTTTGGAGGACGGCAAGTTAAGCGATTCTCACGGACGAACGGTGAGTTTTCGGCAGACGATTATCATCTTGACAAGCAACGTCGGCGCCGAGCAAATGATTCAGGATTCGGAGCTGGGATTTGGCATGTCTGGGCAGAAAAAGTCGGCTAGCGAAAATCGTCACGAGAAAAATTCGCGTGCCGCTCTGCGTGAGCTTGAGGAATTTTTGCGCCCAGAATTGATTGGCAGATTTGATAACGTGATTACATTTAAGCCGTTGTCTCGCTCGGTCGTACGAAAGATTTTTGACAATCTCACGTCTGACTTGATCAAAGCTGTTGGTCAACATGGAATGACGCTTGATATTACTTCTTCGGCGAAGCGTTGGTTGATCGATCGGGGATTTGACGAGCAACGCGGCGTGCGAGTTTTAAGACGAACAATTCAGTCGGAGCTGGCGGATCCGCTGAGTGATGTTTTATTGTCCAATAAAGCAAAACCTGGCGACACGCTGGAGGCTAAAATTGATAATGATAAGGTGGTGATTAATGTCAATCGTGCGTAGAATATTCAGCGTCCTTACGCCGATAATTGTACTTTCTGTTGCGGTTTTTGTGATGGCGAATCGTCAGCAAATTATTGATGAGATTACGCTGTGGCAATATAAGCCGAGTGCGGAAATTGTTGCTATTGCTGACCGCGTAAAGATGTCGGATGTTGGCAGGAAAATGTTCTATGTTTCTAATCCGCAAATCAAATCGGCGAACGAATTTAACGAAGATTGCCGTCGCGTGGAAAAGGGAAATGCGATTTTGGGTTGTTACAATCCGTCGTCTAGGGATATTTATATTTATAACGTGGCCAATTCTGAGCTTGACGGCGTGAAAGAAGTGACGGCGGCGCATGAGATGTTGCACGCTGCTTGGGAAAGGTTGGGTGCGTCGGAAAAATCTCATTTGAGCGAGCTTTTGGAGCAGGCTTATAATAATGTGAAAAATAAGAAATTGTCCGAGCGAATGGAGTATTATGATCGTGCGCAACCTGGAACGAGAGCTAACGAGTTGCACTCAATTCTGGGGACGGAATTTGCCGATTTGGGCAACGAGCTGGAAGAATATTACCGACGATATTTTACGGATAGATCCGAAGTCGTGAAATTGCACGCGCAATATCAAGAAAAATTTGAATCCAGGGAAAATGAAGCGCAGAAGTTGAGTGAGTCGTTGAAGGTCCGGAAGGAAAAGTTGAACAGAGAATTATCGCAATATTCAACTGATTTGGCGGATTATAATGGTCGCGTGGCGGACTTTAATCGGCGAGCGGGCATTAGCGGCGGATTCTTGTCGCAGAGTGATTTTTATAGCCAACGCCAAGCCTTGAAGGCGGAGCTTTCGGAGTTGAACGAAAGGCGTGTCAATTTGAATTCTGAGATCAATTCTTACAATTCTGATGTTTTGCGGCTCAGGGAGTTGGGTGTGCAGATTGATGAATTGAATAAAAGTTTGGATAGTTTGGAGGGGGCGAAATAATGGCGAAAGCTAGAAGTCAATTTGTTTGTCAGCAGTGCGGGGCTAGCTTTTCAAAGTGGGCTGGCAGGTGTGAAAATTGTGGGGAATGGAATTCGCTAGTCGAGCAGGTCGTTTCTTCTGGCGGGTCATCTGTTGTCGATAAATCTGCCGGGCGCGGCAAAGCCTTGAAAACGTCTAGTATTCGTGAGGCTGTCTCTGAGCCTGGATTAGAAAGATTAAGCACGGGAATTGATGATTTGGACGCTGTTTTGGGCGGCGGTTTTCTGGTTGGCGGCGTGGTGTTGGTAGCGGGTCAGCCAGGAATTGGGAAAAGTACGCTTTTGGCGCAAGTTGCGGCACATATCGCCAAGACAAAATCGGTGTTGTATGTAAGCGGCGAGGAGTCAGTTTCTCAGGTGAAGCTTCGTGCGGAGCGTTTGGGTGCGGCTGATTCGGAAAAAATGCAACTCGCCTCCAGTAATAGCGCGGAAGATATTGCGGCGTCAATTCAGCAAGGCGGGTATGATCTGGCGATTGTCGATTCGGTTCAGACAATTTCTCTCAGCGAGATTTCCTCGGCTCCGGGGTCGGTTAGTCAGATTACCAACTCGTCAAATGTAATTATTCGTGCCGCCAAAGCTTCGGGCACGGCGGTGATTTTGGTTGGTCACGTCACCAAAGAGGGTTCGATTGCTGGGCCAAAGATATTAGAGCATTTGGTGGACGTTGTGCTGAATTTTGAGGGTGATCGATATGGCGGTTTTCGAGTTGTTCGGGCGCAGAAGAACCGATACGGATCGACTAATGAAGCGGCGATTTTTGAGATGGACGAGCAGGGGTTAAGAATCGTGAAGAATCCGTCGGCGGAACTTCTGGCGGAGCGTCAGAATCTGGATGGGTCAATTGTGCTGGCAACCATGGAAGGTGCACGTCCGCTTTTGGTGGAAATTCAGGCGCTAGTTAATTCGACGAATTTTGGCTATCCTAAGCGCACGGCGAGTGGTTTTGATCTGAATCGATTGAATCTGTTGGTGGCGGTTTTGGAGAAGCGAACGAAGTTAAAATTGGCGGACAAAGATATTTATGTCAATGTGGTCGGCGGGCTGAAATTAAATGATCCAGCGGCCGATTTGGCTGTGGCGATGGCGATTGCTAGCGCTAGCGCTGGACGAAGTCTGGATGAAGGTGCTGTGGTGTTTGGCGAGATTGGTTTGGGCGGTGAGGTTCGCTCGGCGACGAATTGGCAAGCTCGAATTAAAGAGGCGAAGAAGCTGGGCTTCACTTATGCGATTGCGCCAAAAGTTCATAAAGATAAATTTATAAAAGGCGTCAGTGATATGCGACAGGCGCTAATTGACTATTTACAATAGAAAGGGAAAAAATGAAAGATTTTTACGGATTGATAATAATTACGATGTTGCTTGGCTTGGCGGCTGAGGTTTATCTCTTGGCGAAACCGCGACGAAATTCGTCAGTGGGCGCGGCACCGATTTTGGTCGACACATCAGTACTCATGGACGGGCGAGTGACTGAGCTAGCGAAGACTGGATTTTTGCTAGGTAAAATTATTGTGCCAAGGAGCGTATTGACAGAATTGCAATTATTAGCCGACGGCGCAGACCATGACAAGCGGGAAAGGGCGCGATTCGGCATGGATGTCGTGAAGGAACTTAAGGATATTTTGAAGTCTTCATTCGAGCTTTACGATGACAATATTCGTGTGCCGGAGGGCGTGGATTCTCGATTGCTAAAATTGGCGAAGGAGATGGACGCGGCAGTGTTGACGCTTGATTACAACTTGAATAAGGTGGCGCAAGTTGACGGCGTTAAGGTTTTGAATATCAATGAGCTGGCGAAAAGTTTGAGGATGAGTTATTTGCCTGGTGACGAGCTGGATTTGGAACTGTCGCAGAAGGGGCAAGATTCTCATCAGGCAGTTGGCTATTTGAAAGATGGAACGATGGTGGTTGTCGAGAATGCCAAGCGCTACATTGGGCAAACGAAGAAAATTGAGATTATCCGAAGTTTGCAGACCGACGCTGGAAAAATGATGTTTGCGAAGCTTGTGGTTGAACAGAAAAAACCTGTAAAGCAGAAGACCAGCGTTCCTAAAAAGCGCACAAATGGTCGCTCAAAAACATCAGCTCAACACGAGGCTGAGCTGATTAATTTGGTGAATAAACAATAGTTTATTTAGTGAACTTGAATGCTGCCAGTTGAAGTGGCGGTGTAATATGCAGAGTCTCTTACGGTTACAGAAACCGTGTGCGCTCCTGTCGTATCAAGCTCTACTGTGGCGGTCTGCTTGCCGCTTGAAGTAATTTCTGAACTCTTAATACTCTTTCCATCCACGGTAATTTCGATTGCCGATAAGCCCCAAGTTCCTGCTGTAACATCAACGCTTATCGTATATTTCTTACCGCTATTGGTATATGATATTGCTCCAATTTGCGGTTTAGTGTCGTCGCACTTGTGAACGTCATCTTCTGCGTTTGCGTCGTAGCCTGAAGGAACGGTAATTGATTCTTTCTTAGTCAAAGGATCGATAATCTTTGTCACTTCAATTTCTTCCTTTGCGCCGTCTGGAGTACAATTCGTGGCCTTTTTCTTAGAAACTTTATCGAAGGTGATTTTCTCTGTAGATTGACTTTGTCTCTTATTCCACCATGACGGGTAGAGTTCACCGTTGACAGTCTGAATTCCGCTTGGTCGCTCATACCATTGACCTGACTTCCATTTGCCTTCCTTGGCGTAAACTTGGGTGTGGGCAAATTCCATAACGCTTCTAATTACTGGCATGCCGTAGTTGGAAGCTGATGTACCAATCACGCTGGTGTCGGAGTTTCCGAGCCACATTCCCATAACTAGAGCTGGGCTGTAATTAACAATCCAAAGGTCTTTTGGCTGTGAACCCTTGTCGGATGTACCAGTCTTTGCAGAGGTTCGAACGCCATTGACACCCATCCAGCCGTGAAGTCCAGGGGTTCGGTCGGACAAGATGTCGTTCACAATGTATGCTGATTGCGAGTCGATAACTTGCTTGCCTTCATCTTTCCATTTTTTCAGAGTTTCACCTTGGCTGTTCTTTACCTCGATAACACTTGAAATATCTTTTTGGACTCCCATTCGCGCCAATGTTGAGTAAGCGTTCACCAATTCTGTTTGTTTGGTTCCACATGCACCAATTGCTGCACCGAGTCCGTAACCACCGGCATTTTCTTCCTGACGGCAATAGTTAGGATCGCCCATCCTGCGGATTCCCTCGACGACAGGCTTAGCGGATCCGTCGCCAACGATGTAAGCGGCTTTAATGGCTGGGACGTTTCGGGATAGAGCTAGCGCTCTTCGGATATTGATAGCGCCCATAAACTTATTGTCCCAGTTTCTTAGAGTTGCGCCGTACAGTTTATCAATGTTCTCATCAGCTAAGACGGTGCCGCTACCGTATGCTTGCTTACTGTCGTGTTTGTCGAACAATTGGGCAAAGACAAGCGACTTAATCGTGGAGCCTGGCTGGATATAGGAAACTGCGGCGTTGTCCTGACCGAAGCCAGTGTAATTAAAGTCGCGACTACCAACAAGTGCTACGATTTGTCCAGTCTGAACGTCTTCGACCGTTGCGGCGCCGTTACTAATTCGCACAGAATCTGGTCGACCTGTTGCAAAGAACGATTTCATTTCATTTTCAAGTTTCTCCTGAATTCGCCAGTCGAGGGTGGTTTTAATCGTCAATCCACCGCGTCCAACGACTGATTCGCCAAGCTCTTTACTCAACTGATTGCGAACCATCAACAGGAAGTGAGGAGCCTTAATATTCTCCAAGTGTTCAGTCTGCGGCTTAAGTGTGCTTAAAATGTCAATCTTTTTAGCTTTTTCAGCCTCATCCTTGGTAATAACGCCTTGCTCGGCCATGTAATCCAGAACTGTATGTTGTCGGGCAATTAAAGCCTTATTTCCAGCGGTGTTATATGGATTGTAGTAAGTCGGATTCTGTGGAATACCAGCAATTAGCGCCGCTTCTGCCAGTGTCAGATCCTTGGCGTGCTTGCCAAAGTATGTTTGAGCGGCAGACTCTGCACCGTTACGACGACCGCCGTACGGAGATTCATTCAGGTATAACGACAGGATTTGATCCTTGCTATACATGCGCTCGACTTCAATTGCGAGGATGATTTCCTTGATCTTTCGAGGAATACCGCTAATTGATCGGTCGCCAGCCTCATCTGCGAAGAAAACTTGCTTGACTAGCTGCTGCGTCAGAGTCGATCCGCCCTGAACTTGGCGTCGTGAAGCAGTCGAGAGCATTGCGCGCAACATACCGCTAATACTGATGCCGTGGTGATTATAGAAGTTTCGGTCCTCAATTGCGACAGTGGCTTTTTTCAAATAGTCGCTAATCTGGTCAGACTCGACAACCAATTGATAATTGCCTGTACCTTTATCCTCCCAAAGCAAATTGTCATTGCGATCGTAATATTTAGTGACAGTCGTTTGAACGCGCTTAGCAAGCTCGCCAGGGCGAATTTTATCTAGGTCTTTACGGAAATAGGCGAACATTCCGCCGATAAGTAGCAACATCAACAAAATACTGACGCCAAGAATTTTCAGCGCCATCAGTCCGCCGCGCTTGGAGAACCAATATTTCGCTAGTCGCTTCGGATGTAACCGATAAAAGAATCGCTTTACGGGATGTTTCGGCAAAGTCGCCAAATATTCCGCTCGTTCACGCGCGTCTTTATCTTTTTTAGTCTTATGTTTCTGCGCCAAATTGGCATATAAGTTCATCCGTTTCGACGGAGATTTCTTATCGCTTGAGCCGTGTCCGGCGGTGCTTATCGTAGTCTTTTTCTTCACAATTCTATTATATCACGCATATGTTTCGCTTCAATTGTAAAATTGCTATACTAATATATAGAAAAGGAGTGATATGAAATTATCAGAAGAATTACAATGGCGTGGATTCTGGAATCAGACCACATTTACTGACGACAAACTTATCGATTCGGAGAATTTCACGCTCTATTTGGGGACGGATCCTTCGGCGGACAGCTTGCATGTTGGGCATTTGGCGGTTTATATGATGGTTCGGCATTTTTTGGAGCGCGGACATAAAGTGTTTTTGCTCGTTGGCGGCGGCACGGGAATGATTGGCGATATGCGCGACACGGAAGAGCGAAACTTGCTTTCGTACGAGGAAATTGAGCATAACAAGCAAGCCTTAAAATCCCAAGTTTCGCGAATTTTTGCTGGACGAGATTTTACTTTGGTTGACAATGCTGATTGGCTGGCTGATCTGGAATTACTGCCGTTTCTTCGCGATATCGGTAAAAATTTCAATATGGCGGATTTGGTGAGCCGCGAATTTTTCAAGGCGCGCATTAACAACGGCAAAGGTTTGAGTTTTGCGGAGTTCACTTACACTTTACTTCAGGGCTATGATTTTTGGCATCTATTTAATCAATATGGCGTGAATATGCAAATTGGTGGATCGGATCAATGGGGCAATTTATTATCTGGCGTGGATTTGATTCGTAAAAAAGAAAACACCGAAGTCTACGCAATGACTGCACCTTTGCTTATCAATAAGTCGACTGGTCGTAAATTCGGTAAATCTGAAGGTGGCGCGGTTTGGCTTGATGAAAATAAAACCAGCGTCTATAAATTCTATCAATTCTGGCTGAATGTCGATGATGAGAGCGCGATTGAATATATGAAGATATTTACGATGTTGGACCGCGATACCATTGAAGCTATTGCTGAAAATCACGCTGTTAATCCAGGTGCGCGTTCGGCTCAGAAGATTTTGGCTCGTGAAATTACTGACATTGTTCACGGTAGCGCGCGTCGTGAATCTGTTGAGCGTGTGAACGAAGTTTTGTTTGGTGGCGGCGATTTTAAGAAATTGTCGGATGATGATTTGAGCGCTCTAGCTGAAGAGATTCCTTGCGTTGATGCTGGAGTTGATATAATTGAAGCGCTAGTAAAATCTGGGGCGGTTGGCTCTAACGGCGAAGCAAAGCGATTGTTAAAATCTGGAGCTATTAGTCTAAACGGAGAAAAACTTGCCGAAAACAAAGTCGTCAATGACACGTCGCTGCTGAAGAAGGGCAAAAACACGTTCGTATTAATTATGGAAGGGGATGAATAATGAAAAAAATTATCGGTTTTGATTTGGATGACACATTGGCAATTACAAAGTCGCCAATTAGCGACCGTATGGCTGGAATTCTTAGTCGATTACTTGAGAATTATGACGTTTGCGTGATTACTGGCGGCACGTTTCAGCAGATAAAGAAGCAGGTGATTGATAGGTTGAACGTTACTCCGGAGTTGCTTCAGAAGTTCCACGCGATGCCGACTTGTGGTACTCGATATTATCGATTTGACGCCGCCGATGATGAATGGAAAATTCAGTATGCGAACGATTTGTCCGACGAGCAAAAAACTCAGATAACTGCGGCGTTGGAAGAAGTTGCGAAGGAAATGGGCATTTGGTGCGAAAATCCTGCGGGTGAAATAATTGAAGATCGACATAGCCAGATTACTATGTCGGCTTTGGGTCAACAGGCTACACCTGAAGATAAATATGCGTGGGCTGAAAAATATAAGGATGTCCGTCCGATATATCGCGACAAGGTGGCGGAGAAGCTGCCTGGGCTTGAGGTGCGAATTGGTGGTACAACCAGCACTGACATTACACTTCCAGGAATTGATAAGGCTTATGGAATTGGCAGGTTGCTTGAACTGAATGGCTGGTCGAAAGAAGAAACGCTGTTCTTTGGTGACAAAATTGAAGAAGGCGGTAATGATTTTCCAGTGAAGCAAATGGGTGTAGATTCAATCGGCGTGAGAGGCTGGGAAGATACGGCTTACGCTCTGGAGGGCATCAACGCCGTTTCGTAGATGAAATTAACAACTCCTCTCGAGCAAATTAAAGGCGTCGGACCGAAAACTGCTCAGGCTCTAGCGGCGGCTGGCCTTAAAACGATTTCTGACGCTTTGGATTTTTTGCCACGAGCGTATGACGACTATTCAACCGCGGTTAATATCGCAGATCTTCAGCCGGGAAAAGTTACGGTTAAGGCGCGCTGCGAGTCGGTTTCGACGCGTATTGTTCGGCGCGGACTTAGAATCACGACCGCGGTTTTGGCGGATAAATCAGGCAAAGTTAAGGCGGTTTGGTTCAATCAGCCGTACCGCGAAACGCAATTAAAATCTGATGCAGAATTTATTTTTTCTGGTCAATTTGGTATGCAATATAATCGCTATCAAATCAACAATCCGTCCGTCGAGTTAGCAAAAGAAGTTGCCAAAGCATCGATAGAAAACGCATCTGGAATTCAGCCGGTTTATAAATCGATAAAAAATATACGCCCAAAAACCGTGCAAGATTTGATGAAAAATATTCGTCCAATTATGGATTTTTTGCCCGAGACTTTGCCGGAAAACATTATTCAGCGCCAAAAATTAGTCAGTCGATCTGAGGCGGTTAAATTTCTTCACGCGCCAAAAACTCACGAGGAAATTTCCCGCGGTCGTGAGCGTCTGGCGTTTGAGGAGTTGTTTGAGATGATATTGGCGGCACAATTTAATAAGCAAGAACAAACCAGATTAACAGGTTGGAAAATTCCGTTCAATAAGTCGGTCGTGAAGAATTTCGTCGACCAATTGCCGTTTTCTTTGACGAACGCTCAGCGCCGAGCTGCGTGGCAAATTCTGCAAGATCTGGAGTCTGACCATCCGATGAATCGGTTATTGCAAGGAGATGTTGGCTCGGGAAAAACTGTCGTTGCGGGATTGGTGGCTGTGGAAGCGGCGAAGGCTGGTTTTCAGACGGCAATTATGGCGCCGACGGAGATTTTAGCGCAGCAACACGCGAAAACACTTGACGAGTTATTGTCACCATTTGGCGTGTCGGTTGCGCTTCTGACGGGCCACGTGAAAGGTGTGGCGCGCAGTCAATTGTTGGACAATTTGGCTAGCGGTAATATTGATGTTGTGGTCGGCACACATGCGCTAATTCAGGAAAAGGTTGCGTATCATAAATTGGGATTTGCGGTGATCGACGAACAGCACCGATTTGGTGTGAAGCAGCGGCAAGCTTTGTTAGAAAAGTCTGATTTTATGCCACATCTTTTAAGTATGACCGCCACGCCGATTCCGCGCAGTCTGGCGCTGACATTGTACGGAGAATTGGATATTTCTATTCTGGACGAGTTGCCCTCTGGTCGTCAGCCGATTCAGACTAAGATTTGGTCGCCAGCATCAGCTCCGAAGCTTTACGAATCGATTGAAAATGAGCTAGCCAAAGGTCGCCAAGCTTACGTTATTTGTCCGTTGATTGACGATAATCCAGATAATGATAAAAAATCGGTGGAGGCGGAATATAATAAATTGTCCAAGACTGTTTTCAGCCATCGTCGAGTCGGGTTGTTGCACGGAAAACTTCCTGCCGAAGAAAAAGCTGAAGTGATGCAGAAATTTGCGGACGGCGAGCTGGATATGCTAGTCAGTACGACTGTGGTTGAAGTTGGTGTGAATGTGCCGAATGCGACAGTGATGTTGATTGAGAATGCGGACAATTTTGGATTGAGTCAATTGCATCAATTGCGCGGGCGAGTTGGGCGCGGGAAACATCAGGGTTTTTGTCATTTGATGATGAGCGGCCACGATAAGCCGAGCCAACGACTTCGGGAGATTGAGAGATCTCAGGATGGATTTTATCTGGCGGAGGTTGATTTGAAATTGCGTGGACCTGGTGAGATTTACGGTAGAATGCAACACGGGGATTTGAACTTGAAAATTGCCTCGCTGGCGGATATGGCACTAATTGCTCGCGCTCAAGTCGAAGCTGAACGCTTTGTCAAAGAGGGGCAAGATTTGCTACAATATAATCATCTGGCGCATGCCGTCAGTCGCTATCAGCGATTAACTGTTTTAAATTAATATGTACGCAGGAACAACAATTAGGGATGGCTCTGGTCGATTTATTGGCGTCCACCAAAAAATAGATCGAGTCGCAAGGAGAAATATAAAACCAATTCTTCCGGATTGGTGTGATTTTCCTGACATTAAAAACATTCTTCATTTTGAGGGCAAGAATGGTCCTGATGGCGTCAAGCGAAAAAGCCCGGCTGTGGACGAACCGTGGCATTTTATAAATCCGGACGATCCAAATGACACTGCACTTTTGGAGATGATTGACGGACATATTGGCAATTTAGCCCGAGCACTGCGGACAAATAATTCCGAGCGAGCAGCGTTTGAGGCGGCTTGGATGGCGCACGCAATTACCGACGGTTTGACTCCGGCTCATCATTTTCCTCTGGAACAAGCTATGGCGGAACTTCGCGGCGGCGAAGGATTGGAAACGCGAACCTCAATTTTGAAGAAAAATTTTATGAAGGGTGAAAATGGAATTGAGTTGATTAAGAACAACTGGAAATTCTGGGGCGCTAAAGGTATGATGACAACTCACGTGGCGTTTGAGGCTGGCGTGGCTAGCGTGGTGGCATATCCGCGTTTTAAGGACGCAATTCCAAGTGACGATGAGATATTGCAAGTGAAAAATCACGGCTATCGTGAGTATTATTTGGACCAAGTTCACGCCGTAGCATCGATGAAAATGTATGACAATTTTATCAAGAGCGGCTGGACGACGGATCTTGCTTGGCAGACAAATCACGAGCTAATGCCGATTATTATAAAGTCGGTGATGTTGGGCTGGCTGGCGTCTATTTGGAAACTTGAGGCAGAAAAAAGTGAGAGTTAGGATTATCTCTGGCGAATTTGGCGGACGATTTATAAAAACTCCGCCCGGCTCAACGACGCATCCTATGGGTGAACGAGTGCGCTCGGCTATGTTCAATTCTTTGGGTGAATCAATACGCGGCGCGCGAGTTTTGGATGCTTTTGCGGGATCTGGTGCTGTTGGGCTAGAGGCGTTAAGTCGCGGCGCAGAGTCGGCGGTTTTCGTGGAGCGAGATCGAGTCGCTCAGCGAGTAATTGCTGAAAACATAAGCATTTTGGGCGTCGAAGAAAAATCTATTGTAATAAAAACAACGATAGTAAATTGGTTGGAAAGTGCGAGTTCAACAGGGGAGTTCGATATTATTTTTGCCGATCCGCCGTACCACAATCCACAGTTTTCCACAGTTTCCAAGTTAATGAGGCTACTCAAACCGGGTGGATTTATGATATTATCACATCCAGGAATAGGTGAGGTGCCGGTTCAAGACAAAACTGTTGTGGTGGACAGTCGTAGTTATGGGGAGGCGCACCTCACCAAGTTCCTACGATTGGAAAATTAAATTCTTATAAGTCGTTCTGATGTTTGTCAGGACGATTTTTGTTGTATAGCAAAACCCGCTGGAAGTAGAGAGCCAGCGGGTTTTTCCGTTTGAAGAGGTTGGCAATCTGAAATTGATGACCTCTTGTAGACAGAACAACTACACTGACTGCATTGAAAGATATAGCTCAATCCGACTCAATAGCGAGAATTATAGGAGTGACGGAGATTAGCTAAAACAATCAAAGCAAATATGTCAGAAAGTGATCTTTAACAATTAGGACATCAATAAACTATTAGCGGCTGTGTCGGTGGGTGCGTCTCGTGAGTATCTATAAATTTAAGAAAAGCCGCCACCCACTAACTCAGTCGCTAAGCGAACAATAGTTTAATTGAGTAGAGCGAAGGGTTCTGTTGTTTGATAGTGTTGTGAAGTTAACTCTACCGCTACATCTAGTGGTGTCGTATAATAGTCTATAGACAAAGTAAAAAGAGGAGGAATGTAGAAAATGCTGTACGATGGTCATGTTAATTGTGGGGCAGATATTCTGAGTGAAGATACTTCTGACGAATCGGATAAATATAAATATTACGAGGAAATTGCAAATAATGAAGATTTGCAAAGAAGTGCCGGCAGCGAAGAGCTAGGGGGTGATACGATAGAATCTAGCCAAAACAGTGATGATTGCTATCTAGACTTAGAAGCTCTCACCGAGGCTGCTAATGACAAGGAAATTAAAGAGAATATGGCTAGGTTGGCGACTGAATGCGCGGGTCTCTATCCCATAGAGGAGTGCGATACTGAAGATGGAACGTTGTTCTAGTTGAGTGTGGCAATAAGTAAAACTCCGCAATATCCTGGAATTGCCATTTGGAGATTTTCTACGGTAATTAAATTGACAGAGTGAGTCGAGGTGATAATATTGGCGTTTTCTGGAATGGAAAAGCTTTGTTCTGCGTCCGCGAAATTGATGAAAATATAAGCACGTTGACCGGATAACTCTCTTTTTAACCCGAGAATAAATCCGTTGCCAGTATTTTGCACGATGCTCAGATTGCCATTCTTAAGAATTAGGAAGGTTTGGCGTAATTTTAGTAGCTTTCGGTGTATATTAAGCAGGGAATCGTTTGCGATTTTTTCGCTATCAACGTTAATCTTCGTGTGATTTTCATTAACAGGAAGCCAAGGTTTTGCACTTGAAAAGCCTGCAAATTGCGAATCATTCCATTGCATTGGCGTGCGCTCCAAATCTCGACTATCAACAACAGAATTGGCGGGACTAAAATTATCTTGAATGTCATCAGCGGTCAATTCTCCGTTTGTCATGCCAATTTCGTCGCCGTAATACACTACGCTAATTCCTGGAGTTAGGAGATTTAAGAAGCTGATGGCGCGGGCGCGTTCTTCGCCCAATCTGGAGGCGACTCGCGGCTGGTCATGATTTCCGATGCAAAAAAATGGCGTGGTTGAGCTTGCTGATTGCAAATAATTTTCGATTTTTTTCTCAATATTTTTAGCGTGCCATTCGTTATCGCGATATTCCATGAAAAACGCCGAGGCTTTCGGGTGAACTGTCAGTATTTGGCCGTATTGATGATAAATATCGCCCAGCTTATCATCAGGGTAGAATTCAAACACCATTTGCTTGTCGTCATATTCATCGCAGACTGACGCTAATTCTTGCAAATATTCCTGAAAATGCGGTCCCATTTTACAGTGGTCGTGAATAAACGCTCCGTAATCGTTTGGATTGCCATAAAAATCAGGATTTGGAGAATCGTCTTTAAAGTCAGGGTCTTTGGAAATTCCCCAAATTGCATCGACGCGCATTCCGTCGATGCCCATATCAAACCAAAATCGCACTATGTTTTTCATTTCAGCACGCACTTCAGGATTGTCCCAATTCAGATCTGGCTGTGTTTTCAAGAACGAATGCAGGTAAAATTGTCCAGTGTGCTCGTCAAATTCCCACGAACTGCCGCCAGATAGACTTCGCCAATTGTTAGTCTCGCTATTATTTTTTCCATCACGCCAAACATAGTAATCACGCTTGGGGTTATCACGCGAAGATCTGGATTCTTGAAACCACGGATGTTGGTCTGAAGTGTGGCAGGGAACGAGGTCGATCATAACTTTAATGTCGAGATCGTGAGCTTTTTTAAGTAGCGCTTGGAAGTCTTCCATTTGACCAAAAGTAGGATCAATTGCTCGATAATTTGCGATATCATAGCCAAAGTCGGTCAGCGGCGATACAAAGAACGGGGAAATCCAAATCGAATCGACGCCCAGCCATGATAAATAATCCAGCTTCTCGGTAATGCCATTCAAATCGCCAATTCCATCGCCATTCGTATCTAGAAAACTGCGCGGATAAATTTGATAAAGAGAGGCGACATCTTGCCAAGTTTTCATGATTTAAGTATAAGCGAGATAACAGGGAAAATCAAAACAAATAAATTACATGTGATGATAATGATGAGTCAATGCGTGACCTTTGCCTCGGCGTAACAAATATAGATTGACGGGATATGATACGGCAAACGCGGCGAACATACAAATTAGCCGGCTAACCCAATAAATCGGATGAGTTAAGTTCTTATCCATGGCGCCCGGAATAATCAGCATGATTATGTTGTCTACGATAGTCATTGACAGTATGGATAGTGTATCAGCGGCGAAAACTAACTTTAAGGATTTTATGAGCGATAATTTGGCGCGTACTAACGGTATGATTGATGCGGTGTAGCCGGAGATGAAAGCTAAGACTGACGCTAAAATAACCGTGGTATGTGGTGCAAATCCAGCGTGTGTGCCGATGGTAACGCCAACCATCTCACCAATCATACACCCCGCCAGACAGTGTAAACTTGCCGCTAGCGCCATACGTTTGATTGAATTTTTTGTATTGCAATGATTAGGAGATTCGTGATTCATTATTTTGTCCTTATATTATTTAATTCATATAGATTGAGTAATTCTTCTATCGCTTTACTTTGTTGAGCTTTGTCACCGGACGCCATCTTATCGGCAATGTGTGTGCGGAGATGTCGCTCCAGAATAAGTTTATTAAGCGACGCTAATGACTTTTGTATTGCTAGACTTTGGGTCAAAACGTCCATACAATAAGCGTCGTCGGTGATTTGTTTCTCGAGTCCGCGCATTTGTCCTAATATAATCTTTGTGCGATGCAGGGCTCGCAGTTTGATGTCTGCTGTATTCATAAAATAATCATATACCCCCTGGGGGTATTATGTCAAATGTAATTAGCTATCTAAGGATTAACATACGAAAAAACCACCCGTTTGGATGGCTAAATATCTAATTGGTGCGGAATTACAGAACCTACTCAAACTTTTTGAATACATTATGGATTACCCTGGTCCAGCTCCAGCAATAAAAAGACGTACAGCGCAGCATAAACAAACGCTATCGATTATTTATTAGTAGCAATCTGTTGTGATATTAGAAAATAATTTACAGGGGGCTGTCGCTCTTTAATACGTAGAATTGTCATTCCGCTATGTAAATGGTAAATTTTTGGGTGCAAAGTTGCCAATACTTTTTTTAAGCGTGCCAATAATGATTAGGGCTAATTGAGTAGTATGGAATTGTAAAGAAACCAACGCCAACCAGGCATAGTAAGATGTGTTTTATAATACTATGTCCCTTTTGCTCTCGTACATAGTTAAAATTTTCTTGTTTTGTGTTTCCTGATGATTGTTGATGGTTGTTCATAATACCTCCATTATTTAATTATTAAAAAAGGACAGCCACTGCTGGCTGTCTAGACCCACAACGAGAAGTTTTATCCCTATTGCTTTTAGCAAATGGCTGCCCATTTTCGGGATAAAATGAGCCCTGTTGTGAATCTAGACATTATCTATTATAGCATTTTGATGTAAAATTTGAATTTCTGATATAATAGGTAATGTAATTAATAAAATAACCGCATTCTAGTGTGGCTACATAGCGGAGACGGACCGCGTAAAAAACGGGTAGCACATTTACACATTAGAATAAGCATACGAGAACAGCTCGGTAAAAATGGGGCTTTTAGCGGACTAACTGAAGTAACTGCTTCAAGGAGTCTCGTATGTCCCCTTCATCTAACCGAAAAGTTTTCATCGATGACAGTATATTAAAGTTGCTTAATGTATTGTTTAAATATAGCGACAAGCACAATGAAAAAATAAACACCACATCAAATAGACAACGCTACATAATCAATAGAGGAGTAAAAATCCTTTTATAGTTCCCTATAGCCTAAATTAGCTCTAACTATAGGTAGGGGCTATAATGGGAATTATGCAGAATAATAACGATTCTATAAGTGTAAAGTTACTATTAGATAAACTTACGGGCGGTGGTCCTGAAAGCAGTGAGGATTCGCTTAAGCCCGTACGCTATGGGCTGTACGCCCGTAAGTCTACTACAAGCGAAGATAGACAGGCTTCATCAATAGAAGACCAGATAAAGGAGTGTGTAGATAAGGTTATTACACCAAACGGCTTAAATGTCAAAAAGATATACAAGGAAAGCTTTTCTGCTAAAATTGCAGATATACGTGATGAATTTAATAAACTTATAGATGATATTGAAAACGGAAGGGTAGACGGCTTGATAGCTTGGCATCCTGACCGCCTATCACGAAATATGAAAGAGGCGGGTGTTATTATTGACCTGGTGGATAGGGGCTTAATTAAGGACCTAAGATTTGCAACATTTACATTTGAAAATAATCCAGCGGGTAAAATGCTGCTCGGCATTACATTTGTGATGGCTAAACAATATTCTGAACATCTCTCCGAATCGGTGGACCGTGGCAATAAAAGAGCTATAGAAGACGCTGAGTTTATCGGTAAGTTCAAGCACGGTTACATATTAGATTCAAATCGCTTTTTCCAACCTGACCCGAAGAATTTTACAAAGGTTAAACATATATTTGAATTAGCTCTAGACGGTAAATCCCAGAAAGACATTAGAGAATGGATTAATAGACAAAATTATACTGTTCAAAAGCGTGCAGGAGGTCCTTACCAAAATCATAATTGGTCCAAAGATGATATTTCAAAGACTCTTAAAGACCCCTTTTATGCTGGTATTTTAAAATGGGGCAAGCATTACAAAAATTTATTAGAAGAGTATGATTTTCAGAGTACGATTACTGTTAATGAATATCTAAAAATAAATAAGATTGATAGCTTAGATTCCTCTAAAGTTTATGCTATCAACAAGCCAAAAGGTGGTGAAATATTTGCGAATTTATTTCGGGGTGGAGTCGTTTGTGGGGCTTGCAATGAGCCCATGACTTCAATGGTTACAAATAAGCGGAATAAGGTAACGGGCGAAAAATACGATTATAGATATTACTATAAGTGTGAAAACGGACACTGTAATTTCAACGGAAAATCGATTCGCGCAAAAAGTATTATTGATACGGCTGAGGCATTTTTTAATAGTTATTTATTCATTAATAAAAGTAATTATTTGGTAATAAAAGAAAGTGCTGAAAAATCTATAAGATGCAAAGGGGCTAATCTTGCTAGCGAGATAGCTAGCTTAAAACGAAAAATAGCACTTAAAAAGCAACATTATGAACAGACAAAGGCTCTCATACTAGAGAATCCAGAGCTAAAGGGCTATTACAATCTTGGCGAACTTCTTGATGAACAAAAGGAATTAGAACGACGTTATGAGATGGTGGTTAATCAAAAACGCTTACTAAAGGATTCGCTGATTACATTTGATGAATATCTCAAACTTTTTGAATCCCTCCCTGTTATTTTTGAAAAACTTGATGATATGAATGAGTTGAACCAACTACTAAAAATATTCTTCTCTAACTTCATAATTGAACCCATTAAAAAAGACACTTTTAAGGGGTCAAAAGTATCCTATAAACTAAATGAACCCTGGAAAGGGTTCATTGAATCAAATGATTTCGTTTGTGGTGCGGGTAAGGAGACTCTAACTCCTGGCCTCTTCCATGGCAAGGAAGCGCTCTAACAACTGAGCTATACCCGCATATTGTTCACGATTTATTGTAGCAAAGTCGTGAATGAAATGCAATATTTGGTGGCTCCTCCCAGACTTGAACTGGGGACACAAGGCTCTTCAGGCCTCTGCTCTACCAACTGAGCTAAAGAGCCACAAACTTGCTATTTAATTGTACTAAAGTTGTCGCTATCTGGCAAGGGTGTTATAATTTTATCGAGCGCGGGTGTCGTATAGCGGCTATTATGTGACCTTCCCAAGGTTGAGATGGGAGTTCGACTCTCCCCATCCGCACCAGGAATTATAAAAGCACTCTGTAAAATTGCAGAGTGCTTATTTATTGATAAATGTTCTATTTTTTGCCACCACGAATTGCGTCGATGAGTTCGATAGGGAATAGCATCATCGTCTTTTGGCTTGGCTCCGTGGAGATTCGCTCTAAGGTATTCAATGTTCGCAGATTGATAGCTCCTTGAGTCTTTGCTAGGATTTCTGCGGCTTGAGCTAATGTCTCGGCTGCGGCTTTTTCACCGTCAGCGTTGATGATATTGGCGCGGCGCTCGCGCTCTGCTTCGGCTTGTTTGGCCATGGCGCGCTTCATATCGCCAGGAAGTTCGATATTCTGAATCTTAACGTTCTCGACATCGATACCCCACTTGTCAGTTTCGGCATCAACGATTTCCTTGATTTGCTGGGAAATCTCTTCGCGCTTGGCAAGCAAATCGTCCATATCAACGTTACCGGTGACGTCACGCAGTGCCGCTTGGGCAAATTGACTAGTCGCGTAAATATAGTTCGTGGTTTCCAGTACGGCTTTTGGCGCATTGATAACTCGGAAATAAACCACCGCATCAACGCCGACCGTGACGTTATCCTTGGTGATAACTTCTTGTTTTGGAACGTCAATTGGAGTTGAGCGAATATCGACCAACATCATCGTCTGCAATCCTGGAATGACGACTCTTAATCCTGGTTCGCGAACGCCAGTAAATTTACCGAGCGTTAAAACCACGCCGCGCTGATATTGATTGACGATTTTAATGCCGCTTAGTACATAAAGACCGATAAACGACAAGATTATTACTACAAATGCTTCCATTTTTCCTCCTATTTATATAGAATTTTGTGCGAGGAAAGTGTAAACGGCGTACGGCTTTTTGGCTTTATGGATTTCGCGATATAATGGGAGTATGAGTGATAGTAGGCAGCCGCTGGCTGAACAGATGAGACCGCAGACGCTGGATGAGGTAATAGGGCAGAGTCATTTGCTTGGCGAGGGCGAGTTATTGAGGCGAATCGTTAAGAATGGCGAGCCGGTCAGTTTGATATTGTGGGGTCCGCCGGGAACTGGAAAAACGACGTTGGCGCGGATTATTGCGCGCGAGGTGAAGGCGGAGTTCATTGAATTATCGGCAGTTACAAGCGGAAAAAAGGACGTTGAACAGGTAATTGAACACGCTCGTCAAAATTGGAATTTAGGACTTAGAACAATTCTATTCGTTGACGAAATTCATCGCTTCAATAAGGCACAACAAGACGCGTTTTTGCCGCACGTTGAGAGTGGACTAATTACTTTGATTGGTGCGACGACCGAGAATCCGAGCTTTGAAGTCATCACGCCGCTACTGTCGCGTTCACGAGTTTTAGTTCTTCAGCGATTGACAAAAGACGAAATTATATTGGTATTAAAAAGAGCGCTGAAAGTTCTGAAAAATTCCAAGCAAGTTTCATCCAAAGCCCTGGACTATTTGGCGGAATTATCGGACGGCGACGCAAGAGTGGCGCTGGGCAATTTGGAATTGGCGCTGAGTTTTAATGAAAAAGTAACGCCGGAAGTGGTTAAGGCGGCAGCTCAGAAGCGGCTTCCGGGCTATGATAAAAAAGGCGATTCGCATTACGACGTAATTTCCGCTTTTATCAAGTCGCTAAGAGGCAGTGACGCGACGGCTGCGACGTATTATTTGGCGCGGATGATTGACGCGGGCGAGGATCCGAAGTTTATTGCTCGGCGAATGGTGATTTTTGCATCGGAAGATATTGGGCTGGCGGGCAATGGTGCGCTGAGCTTGGCAATTGCAACATTTGAGGCTGTCGAGCGCGTCGGTCTTCCGGAGGTCAAGTATAATTTGTTCCATTGCGCTATTGCGTTGGCTCGCAGTCAGAAGTCGCGTGAAATTACTGATTTAATGCACGGCGCTTTTGAATTGGCACGTAAATATCCGAATTCTCCCGTGCCGTTACATCTCAGGAATGCTTCGACAAAATTGATGAAAGATTTGGGCTATAACAAGGGTTATAAGTGGCAAGCTGGTTTTAAGCACGACAAAGGATTTTTACCAGAGGAAATTAAGGATGTGGTATAATTAGCATATCAATATTCTTAAAAGGAGAAGTTAATATGTCAAAACAAGAACCTCAGCAGCCGCAATATGCGCCACAGCCTGATCCAAACGCGCAATACGGTCCTGCACCACAACCGCAGAACACGCCGTATGAGCAGCAACCAGTCAGTCAGCAATATTTTGCACAACCTCAAGCAGCGCCAGTGCAATATGTCGTGATGGCGGAATCCTTGAAGGGCGTTAAGGGCTGGTTAATGTTCTTTGTGGTTTGTTTCGTTATCGGCAGCCTTGTCAATACAGCAGTGTTTTTCCAGGCAATAATGAATCTTAGCCAGCCAGAGAACGTCATTTCTTTGATATTTTCACCTGTACTAGTAGTCTTGGCTATTTGTGCAGTTGTGTTTATAGTAATGCAGAAGCGTCTTGGCAAGTGGTTAGCCGTTGCTACGATCGCCACGGCTGGATTGGGTAATGTTGCGAATGCGGTAGTTATATATGCATCCGGAAGGTCGGAAGTAGACGCCCCAGCATTTATTACTGCAATCGTTACAATGCTAATAGTGGAAGGATTGGTAATCTTGTACTTCTTTGCTTCTCGCCGAGTCAAAGAAACTCTTGTCAATTAATCGATTCTTACATTAAAAATAGCCGCTCCATTACGGGGCGGTTATTTTTTACGACTGACGCGACGGCCGCTTTGTAGCGTATTAAAGTGGCTTTTGTGATAGGATAGAATTATCTGTTTAGATTTATATAAAAGGAGAGATAATATGCAAAATCAAGACCAGCAGCAGCCATCATATTCGCAACAGTCGGCTGATCGGCAATTTAAGCCATCGGGAGAGTCTTATGTTGGAATTAAGGATTGGCTGAGGACGTTTGTTGTCTTATTTGCCCTGCAGGCGGCATCTGATATATATTCATTATTTTCGTTATTTGCCAATTCAATTGGGGTACGGGAAGTTATTGGCATTATTTTGTATATTATTTCGGGTGCAATGGCGGCATCTGCCGCAGTTCTAATTTTAATGCGTAAAAAGATTGGTAAACAGGTGGCTATCGCTAATATTGTGGTTGGAACGGTTGCGTATGTGGTATATATGATTGTTGTTGGTATTGCTACCAACGCAGAGGTTAAGGACGCGGGATTTGTTGTTACGTGGTTTGGGGGAATTACCTTATTGGCAGTCTTGGTGGACATAGCATGTATATTGTATTTCTTGAAGTCTCGCCGAGTCAAAGAAACTCTTGTCAATTAGCTGATTCTCACATGAAAAATAGCCGCCTCATTACGGGGCGGTTATTTTGTGGTTTACACGACTATTGTTTCGCGGCGCGTTTTCGTTCGTTTGCGTCCAGATATCGCTTGCGAAGTCGTAACGACTTTGGTGTAACCTCCAAAAGTTCATCGTCTTCGATAAAGTCGATACATTGCTCCAAACTAAATTGCGTAAATGGCGTTAATTGCACAGTTCCGTCCGACGATTTGGAACGCATGTTGGTCAAATGCTTGGCTTTACATACGTTGATTTCGATGTCTTCTTGGCGATTGTAGATTCCGACAATCATTCCAGCATAAACTTCCGTACCCGGTCCGACCAATAATTCACCGCGCGCCTCCGCCGCTTGCAAAGCGTAAGGTGTTGTCGTGCCAGCCTCAAACGCGATCAAAACTCCATTGCGGGTTTTTGGCAATTTTCCGCCAAGCGGTTGATATCCGTGAGGCAGGGAATTCATAATAATCGTACCTCTGGTGGCGGTCAATAAAATGTTGCGCAGACCAATCAGCGCCCTCGTCGGCAAAATGTAAGTCAAACGAGCAGCACCAGCGGTGGTCGTTTCTTGAGATTTCATTTCGGCATGTCGCGCACCAAGCTCTTGACTAATCGCACCGATAAATTCGCTTCCGACCTCAATTTGCAACTCTTCAATCGGTTCTTTTTCAACGCCGTCCTCGGTAATTGTAACAACTTGCGGTCGTCCAACTTCAAACTCAAAGCCTTCACGTCGCATGGTTTCAATCAAAACACTTAAGTGCAATTCGCCACGTCCAGAAATCGTAAAGCCAATTCCGTTTTCCTCGACTCGTAACGCGACATTGGTCTCAAGTTCTCGCTTCAATCGGTCGCCAATTTGCCTGGATGTCGTGAACTCGCTCTCGCGACCTTTCATTGGGCTGGTGTTCGGTCCGAGGTACATACTCAGAGTTGGAGCTTCGATGTCAATTGTCGGCAGCGCTTCAGGCTGTTCTTTGTCGGCAATCGTATCGCCAATATGCGCGTCAGCCACGCCAACCAGCGCCACAATGTCGCCAGCAAAAGCTTCGTCAAGTTCTTCGCGATTCAAGCCGCGATAGCCAAAAACTTTCTCAATTCGTGCTGAGCCCGCGACTTCGCCATTTTTCATCAAACTGACTTGCAAGCCACGCTTAACAGATCCGCGAGCAATTCGCCCAATCGCGTATTTTCCTTGGAACGTGTCATATTGTAAGCTGGTAACAAGCAATTGAAACGCGCCATCTTCCGTCACGTCTGGCGCTGGAATATCGTTGATAATCGCGTCAAAAATTGGCGTCAAATCCGCGTCTTCGTCGGTGTTTGCAGGAATTTCTTTCCATGATTTTCCGTCGCGTCCGATTGCGTAATAAATTGGATATTGCAATTGAGAATCGTCGGTCGCTAGCTCCAAAAACAGATCGCTCAACTCGTCTTCAACTTCGGCAATTCGCCTGGCTGGCTTGTCAATCTTATTGATAATCACAACAGGTTTCAGTCCCAGTTCAAGCGCCTTCGCTAATACGAATTTAGTCTGAGGCATCGGACCTTCCTGCGCGTCCACGATCAGCAGAACGCCGTCCGCCATGTTCAGTGTTCGCTCAACTTCGCCAGAGAAATCGGCGTGTCCTGGCGTGTCGATAATGTTTATCTTATAATCGCCGTAAAAAATTGACGTTTGTTTGGCGGTGATGGTGATGCCGCGCTCGTGTTCTTGATCGCCGGAATCCATAATCAATTCCTGGCTCATCTCGGCTTGGTTGTCGCGGAATGTTCGCGACTGCTTTAATAGCCCGTCGACCATGGTCGTTTTGCCGTGGTCGACGTGGGCAATAATGGCAATGTTTCGAATCTTGCTAGCGTCCTTCATAAAAATATGGTCTGATATTAGCACAGACCTTCCTCTTAATATGAAATTTTACCACGATAAGGGGAAAATAAAAAGAGTAAAAGTTGTGTTTAATGCTTTAGCATACTGTAATTTGCTGTTCGTCAAGCTGATCCTTGGAAAAATGCATTAATCTGGTTTTGCCGTCAGCACTATGTAAAATATCCAGATCAGCCATTACTATACCGAGAGCTTGCGTTGCCAATTTAACTTGCGTCGAGTCTACTCTTAATTCTTGATGGGCTAATCTCTTCGCTTTTTTATTCTTCGTACAGGCTATCAGTAGTTCGGGATAGTCCGGCATATCGTCTAGCTGAGGTATGTATATTCCGTAAGCAGGTTCTGTTCGGACGAAGTAATTTACAATCTTGCCTTGTCGATTTTTTATTCCCCAACGTTCACGTTCTGCTACTAAAGCTTTATTTCTTTCAAGGTGATCACAATATATATCTGTATGATGGTTCTCGGGAGATATTATTATATGCCCAGTCGGCTCCCCGTTTGTAGATAATTCTCGCGAGAATATAACTAGCCCAGACGGATGAGGTTCAGTCGCCATAGCTATGTCAAGATGAGTTGACGTAACGTAAAAAGATTCCATATTTATACCTAACGTGAAATGGTGGGAAATACAGGGCTCGAACCTGTGACCTCACGAATGTGAATCGTGCGCTCTAGCCAACTGAGCTAATTTCCCGTAATTACATCTGTCGTTTTATTTAACGAACTCGTGATGTGAGCTAATTATAGTTCAGGTTTCAAGTCCTGACAAGTTACGTCGAGTATATCCTATTTACTTTTTATACAAGTGTGATATAAGTGAAAGTAGCTTTTGTTGATGAGTTGAGCAAACAAGGAGACTATACGAACGGTGATAATAGGCGCAGAAAAGGTGCTTCCTGAGGGGCCAGAATATCCAGATATGAGTCTATTGTCCCTCGTTGCTGATACGATCATGGTCTGTTCCAATACTTACTCCTGTACTAGTGGTAATGAAGAATGTTTTTATGCAAGAGCTGCATGGCAAAGAAAAGAATAATTCAATAAAGGAGGGGCTTTATGAATATAACCTACGCCACAACCAATAAATATAAATTAGCTGGAGCAAACCAGGCATTATTGGGGGCGGGTCTAACACTCACAGCTCCCGACAGGGAGCTACCTGATGTACCGGAAATTCAATCAGATAGCCAAGAAGAAGTATCCATTGATAAAGCTCAAAAATACTACGAACTATTAAAGAGCCCACTGGTTGTTATGGACTCTGGGCTGTTTATCAAAAGCCTCAAAGGTTTTCCAGGGGTTTATACGAAGTACGCACTTGATACTATCGGCATAGAAAACATAGTAAAATTGCTTAAAGATGACAGAGGGGCATACACTCAGCGTACGGTTACGTATATAGATGGACTAGAAATCAAGACGTTTACGTACAAAGTGTATGGTGAATTACTCAGCGAACCACGCGGCGAGAATGGTCGTGACTACGATAAATATTTCAAAGTTGATGGCGCAAACAAGACGATAGCTGAGATGAGTGACGATGAAAAGACCGACATGATAGCTGTAGTATGGAAGGAATTAGCGCAGTGGTTGCAGCAAAAATAAGTTCAGCAGAGGCGAAACTGATCGACGCCATAAAAGATTATTTATCAGAGAAGGGTGAAGGCATATTGAATTAATAGCGTCTCGTATTGGCGCGGTTGCTATAAGGCGCAATCAAATATTTTGGTTTGGAGACAGACGCAGAACTTGAAATTATTAACAAGACTACAAGTGCAAGCTCAAAAGCCGCTTTTCGAAAGGGGGCGGAAAGTGGTTTTTGTCTGTGGCAGGAATTAAAAAAATGTGAACCAAAAAATTGCCCAAGAAGGCGAGGATTTGGATTTTTACTCTGAAATGGTGAGAAATACAGGGCTCGAACCTGTGACCTCACGAATGTGAATCGTGCGCTCTAGCCAACTGAGCTAATTATAGTTCAGGTTTTAAGTTCTGACAAGCTACGCTGAGCATATTCTATTGACTTTTTTACACAAGTATGGTATAAATGAAAGTAGCTTTTGTTGACAGATTGAGTAAATCCTTGTCCGAAAGTGAACTTTGACAGGCAATCGAACACAAGATGAGTTTTTATTTCTTTTTAACCCGCCATAAGAGAACTAAGATCTCATCTTGTGTTGTTAAGAGAACAACACTTCGCTGCAACCCTGCAGTACGAGAACGTAGATGAGAGACAGAGAAAGGGTACAGAAAATGCAACCTCAGGAGTATACAGAGACCTTGTCTACTATGGTAGGAATTGTCAAGGACGCCTGGAAAGAGCTGAGTGATCTTGCAATGAAGCCCTGTCGTTGGACGGGCGATCATGAGGTTACACGTATAAAAGTCATATTTCTTGCCGCATCGATTGACACCCTACTGTACGACTTCACGAATTTCATAGCAGATTGTGAGAAGGTTTTGCCTCAAGGCTATCCTTTCTCAAGAGCAAAAGAAGTCGTCTTCGACGGTACTGTTACCATCGGTCTCACACTTAAGGAGCTGAAAGGTTACCTTATTATGTCTGATAAAGAGACCAAGCTCATGGAGAAGATCAACGACGCACTGTTCAACACAATCCTTGCTGGCCAAGAGCTCCCCACGGAGGTATGATTAGCTGCATGGCAGGTGATTGTTCTTTTACGATTGCCTGTCATGTAGACTCTGAATTTATGATATTAAAAATCACCCAACTCCAGGGTGATTTTCTTTATAGTGAAAAATTTCAGTTCTTGGTGCGGATGAAAGGACTTGAACCTTCACGCCGTGAGGCACATGCTCCTAAGGCATGCGTGTCTACCAATTCCACCACATCCGCATAACCTGATTATATCAAAACAAATTCTACTTATCAACTGTCCGCGCTTATGCTAAAATTGAAGTAACATACTAAGGAGGATTGATGAATAAAGTTGCGAAATATTTGAATGAACATCTTAGTGGCGAAGTCGCGTCGCAGGATTTTGCATTGAGTCAAGTTGAAGTTGATAACGGACTTTTGGCGCGCCGACCAGAAATGATTGTTCGTGCGGCTAATATGAACGACATCAGGAAAGTGATGCGATTTTGTTCTCAATTGGCAGAGAAAGGTCATGTTTTGCCTGTGTTTGTTCGTGGTTGTGGCAATGATGAAACTGGCGCGGCGACGAATAAAGGCATTGCAATTGACGAAAAAACGTATATGAATCGTGTGGTTGGTATTGATCCTCGCCAGCAACTGATTCATGCTCAAGCGGGAATTTCTCTTTCGGCAATCAACGCAACTTTGTCTACACATAAAGGTTTGGGCTTGCCGCGAACTTCATACGTGGCGGAAGAAGGCACAATTGGTGGCGCAATTAACACAGCTCCGTCTGGAATATTATCTGGCGCGCATGGCCGTTTTGCTGATGCGATTCAGCAGCTTGAGATTGTCCTAAGTAACGGCGACGTGATTCAGACTGGTCGCATATCTCGACGCGAATTGAGTAAGAAAAAAGGTTTATCGACGTTTGAGGGCGAGATTTATCGAGAGATTGACAATTTAATCTCAGATAACGCCGAGCTAATTTCGCAAATGGATCCAGCTTTGCCGGATACGGTTGGTTATAGCGGGATTTCTCGAGTGAAGCAAAAAGACGGGTCGTTCGATTTGACGCCGTTGTTCATTGGCAGTCAGGGAAGTCTGGGTGTGATTTGCGAAGTTATTATGAAGGCGCAATTTATTCATCCGGAATATTCAGTTGTTGCCGCATCATATAAAAAATTGTCAGACGCGCAATCAGCCGTGGAATTGGCGATGAAAAATAAGGCGTCGGCAGTGGAAATAATCGATGGGCGATTCTTCCGTCAGGCGGCGGTCGTCGGTAAAGTGGTTGAGTGGGCGCCGAAAGAGTGCTTTAAGGGCGCGGTGGTCTTGGCTATCTTTGACGACTTTTCTGACAGAGCGCGCAATAAAGCTGCGAAGAAATTGACTAGAAAATTGGAATCATCAGAAGCGATTGACGTAAAAACTCTACATTTGGAAGAGCAGGATTTGTTTAGTTTGCACTCTGTTTTGGCTTTGGCGGAAACTCCGAGCGAGCCGCATATAATTACGCCGCGTGTTTTCTCTGGGATTTTAATGGCGCCAGAAAAGATTGACAGTTTCCTTAGTGAGTTGAAGTCGCTGGAATCTAAGTACGGCGTGGATTTGCCAGTTTTCGTTGATTTTTCAAGCGATTATATTTCTCTACATCCGACGTTTGATAGTAAAAAGGTGAGTGAACGCCAGAAGATTCTTCAGTTGTTGGCGGAAATTTCTCAGATTGTTAATAAGTACGAAGGTTCATTTGCAGGATTTGGTGGCGATGGAAGGTTGAAGGCTAACTTTATCTATAAAAATCTGCCAGATGATGAAAAACAATTATACGCGAAGGTGAAAAAAATCTTTGATCCAGCTGGAATTTTTAATCCAGGAATTAAAGCGGAGGCCCAGCCGAAGGAGTTGGCGGCGGAATTAAACGCGTGGTGTAAACTTCGTAATCAAGCTTGATACTGGGTGAGAATTGGGCTATAATTGACGCGTAGACCATGCGGATGTGGCGGAATTGGTAGACGCGCTAGCTTCAGGTGCTAGTGTACGTAAGTACGTGAAGGTTCAAGTCCTTTCATCCGCACCAAGAACTGAGATTTTTCACCATAAGAAAATCACCCGTAGTTAGGGTGATTTTTAATGTCATAAATTCAGAGTCTACATGACAGGCAATCGTAAAAGAACAATCACCTGCCATGTAGCTAGGGTTCCTAGGTGTCAAACTCTAGGACTCCTCGGATGCGTCTTCGACAAGCATTTGGAAATCCTGGCGGATGTCATCCATGGCGCCGTCCAGACGCTCCACCTGCCTGTTCCACCGGCGCGCCCCTTTCAGGGTCATTCGTGCCTCCTCTCCCGCAATGCGGTAGAGAGACCTGAGCTCGATCTCGAGGTCATCCAAATGTTCTTCGAGATCCTTCAAATCCTTCACGATATTTCACCTTTCTTCTGGTGTTCTCATCTCTGCGGGTGTGCAGCGAAGTGTTGTTCTCTTAACAACACAAGATGAGATCTTAGTTCTCTTATGGCGGGTTAAAAAGAAATAAAAACTCATCTTGTGTTCGATTGCCTGTCAAAGTTCACTTTTGGACAAGGATTTGCTCAAATTGTCAACAAAAGCTACTTTCACTTATACCACACTTGTGTAAAAAAGTCAATAGAAGACTATCAACTTTTGTTATTTACTTAAGAACTTTGATAAAATAACAGAGATGGAAGATAAAAGAAACGTCATTGCTAAGTTTAAGGGTCGGAGCGAATCGGAGATTATAAGTGAGCTAGATTCTAAAGACCACGGTCTGGTGATTGCGCTGGAAAATACCGAGCGAGATTTTAATATGGGGACAATTGTCAGGAGTGCTAATGCGTTTGGTGTGCGGCAGATTTATGTAATTGGGCGCAGGCAGTGGAACAAGCGTGGCGCCATGATGACAGATAAGTATCTTCACATTACGTATTTGGCGACGACGGAAGAGTTTGTTGAAAAAATGCGGACTGAAGGCAGGGAAATTATTGCTATTGATAATATTCCAGGAAGTGTTAATGTGTCGCAAACGAGTTTACCGAAGTGTGCGGTTTTGGTGTTTGGGCAAGAAGGGCCGGGGATTTCTGCAGAGCTGGCTGGCGCTGCAGATCAGATTGTGGCGATTGAGCAGTTTGGCTCGACTCGCTCCATAAACGTTGGCGCGGCAGCGACTGTGGCGATGTATTGTTGGTTGCAGCAGAATGTGCTGGCGGGAAACAATTAGTTGATTTCTGCGCCTTGTTGGCTCAAAAAATCACGAGTCTTATTATCTAATTTGCAATTTATGAAACGCGATCGTGCCGCCAATTTCCCGCTGCCATAGACAAATTGCGTTTCCTCGTCATATTTCATACCACGGAAGTCGCAATCCTCCGCCTCAATAATAGCTTTTGCGCCACGAAAATCCACATTCCGAACCGACGAATTAGTAAAATAAATTGGTTGCCCGTAAATGTGCTTTGCATTGTCCAGGCTACAATTTTCAAACTCGAAAAATCCCATGGCAAACTGGTCGAAATCAACGCCAGAAAAATCCTCGTCTGTAAAGCGAACAAGTTCGCCTTCTTGAATGGCGGGATAGCGCTCGCGTTGGTAAGCTGGCAAATCGTTAGCGCGAATGGATTCGGCAATGCGATGCGTGATGCTGTCCATAAATTAATGATACACCATTATTTCTCGCAATAACTCCGTCAGTTCCTACTTTACAAAAAGCATGAAATTTACTATAATAGACGTATGATTTTACCTAAATTCCATCATTCACACGTGTTGCCGAGGTAGGACTCTGATTTTTGATTGTACGCGCCGAGTTCTGCCTCGGCGTTTTTGATTGCTATAAATAAGAAATAATGACATAATGGAGCTAACATGAGCAGTTTATCTACACAAAGTTACAAAGGTTCGCGAGACTATTTTCCAGAGGAAAAGCGTCTGCAGAATTACATTTTTAATGTTTGGCACAAGACGGTTGAGAGTTTTGGCTATGAAGAATATGGCGCGCCGCTACTGGAGCCGCTAGATATTTATCTGGCGAAGTCGGGTCAAGAATTGGCGGGCGAGCAAACATACGCCTTTGAAGATCGTGGCGGTCGAATGGTGGCAATTCGTCCTGAGATGACGCCGTCGATTTCTCGAATGGTGGCGGCTAAGCGTCAGGAATTGGCGATGCCTGCGCGACTATATTCTATTGCTAATTTTATGCGCTATGAACGACCACAGCGCGGACGCGAGCGTGAGTTTTGGCAATTGAATGCGGATTTGTTTGGCGTGGATGGCGCGGCGGCGGACGCGGAGATTATTGAGCTGAGCCACGCTAGCGTGATGAATTTTGGCGCCAAGCAAGAAATGTTTACGGTCAGGGTTAATAATCGCCAATTGATAAATCGTCTGATGAGCCAATTTTTGAAGCTCGATATTGTTGGTTCGACGATGATGATGAAATTGCTTGATAGGAAAAATAAGATTCCTGCCGAAGAATTTAAGCGTCAGGCGATTGAGATTTTTGGTAGTCAAGCGTCAGAGGGTTTGCCGAAGCTAGCAAAAATGATCAGTATGAAATCTGTTGATGATTTACCGAGCGAATTGATGGAAGATGAAAGCGTCAAGCAGCTTCGCGAAGTGATGAAATTGCTTAGCCAAAAAGGCATTACGAATGCGGTGTTTGATGTCACTCTGATGCGCGGTCTGGACTATTACACGGGCATGGTTTTTGAGCTCTTTGATAATTCACCAGAGAATAATCGAGCGCTGTTTGGTGGCGGACGATATGACGGATTGGTCGGTCTATTTGGTGTTGAACCGATTGCTACGGTCGGTGTTGGCATGGGCGCGACGACGATGGAGCAATTTTTGGAAGTGCACAATTTGTTGCCTAAATTGGCGTCCAAAACAGATGTATATATAATTCCGGTGTCAAAAGAATCTATGGCCGGCGCGGACGATTTGGCGCGAAAATTGCGTAGCGAAGGCGTGCGAGCGGAGTTGGATATCACTGGTAGAAAGATTGACAAGCAGATAAAAGCGGCGTTGAAAAAGCAAATTCCGTTTGCTGTGTTTGTGGGTGAGGATGAGATTGCTAGTGGTGCATACACGGTTCGAAACTTGGTGGAGTCTGATGAACAAAAGGTTAGCGCTGAACGAATCGTGACAATTGTCAAAGATCGTCGATACGATGGCGATGAAGACGCTCTGTTTGAGATATAGTCTGATATCTGTTATAATTAGTCTTTATGAAGACTACTGTAAAAAAACTATCAGATACTAAAGTTCAATTGACGATTTCTTTGGGTGCTAGTGAATTAGCTGACGCAGAGCAGGTTTCCTTGGCAAAGCTGGCGCGTGACATTAAAGTTCCAGGTTTCCGCAAAGGAAAAGTTCCCGCAAGCATAGCCGCTAAGCACGTTGATCCGAATGCGCTTCAGGAGCAGGTTTTGGAGAATGCTTTGTCGAAGGCAGTAGCCGAGGCGTTTTTGCAGGAAAAATTGCAAGCTTTGGATCGACCTAGCGTTGAAGTTAAGAAGTTTGTTCCTGGTTCTGAGTTGGAATTTACGGCTGAAGTTGAGATCATTCCACCGGTAAAATTGGGTGATTACAAAAAATTGACAGCGAAAAAAGAAGTAGCCAAAGTCGAGGATAAAGATGTTGACGAGGTTATTGAGCGAATCCGTAAAAACTATTCTGAAAAATCAGAGGTCAAGCGTGCCGCTAAATCTGGTGACGAAGCTGTGATCGACTTTACGGGAAAGAAAGACGGCGTGGCATTTGAGGGAGGTTCGGCTAAGGAATATGGCTTGAAGCTTGGCGAAGGTCAATTCATTCCTGGATTTGAGGAAGGTGTGATTGGTCATAAGGCTGGTGAAGAGTTCGATTTGAAACTGAAATTTCCAGAGGATTATCACGCTGAGAATCTGGCAGGTCAAGACGTTGTGTTTACCGTGAAACTTCACAAGGTTAATGAATTGAAATTGCCAGAACTAAACGATGAATTTGCTGCAAAATGCGGTCCATTTACAGAGATGAAAGAAGTAAAAGCAGATATCAAGCGTGAACTCACCACACAAAAAGAGCGTGAAGCTGATGAGAAATTTAAGGACGCGCTGGTTGGTGAGTTGACGGAAAAGAGTAAGGCGGCGCTGCCAGAACTTTTGGTTGAGGATCAATTGCGATCAATCGAGCGTGACTTGACTCAGAATTTGATGTACAGCGGGCTAAGTTTGGATAGTTATTTGAAGACTCAGGGCTTCAAAGATAAAGAGGAGTGGGTAAAGAAAGAGGCTCGTCCAGCGGCTGAAAAGCGCGTTAAGGCTGGCTTGGTATTGGCGGAATTGTCAAAAGAATTGAAGATTGACGCTTCTCGCGATGAAATCCAGAAACAAATTGACTTCTTTAAGCAACAATACGGCAAAGATAAGAAAATGCTGGAACAATTTGATAACCCAAATGTTCACCGCGATATTGCCAACCGAATGATTACAGATAAGACCGTTGCTAAATTGGTTGAATTAAACACGAAGAAATAGGGTAAATATGCCAAAATCATATCTCATTCCAACTGTCGTTGAAAAGTCGGCCGACGGCGAGCGTGCTTTTGATATCTATTCGAGATTGTTGAATGAGAGAATTATTTTCCTTGGCGAAGACGTTAACGAACATACCGCGAACAGTGTAGTGGCGCAATTACTGCATTTGGCGTATGTTGACCCGCAAGCTGATATATCACTATATATCAATAGTCCAGGCGGCAGCGTTTATGATGGCATGGCGATATATGATACCATGAATTTTATTAAGCCTGATGTGGCGACGTATGGAATTGGTTTGCAGGCAAGCATGGGGGCGTTTTTGCTCAGCTCTGGCGCTAAGGGCAAGAGGTTTTGTTTGCCGCATGCCAAGGTGATGATTCATCAGCCATCTTCTGGAACGCACGGAAAAGTGACCGACATGGAAATTGACATGAAGGAGACTTTGGAAGTTAAGGAGATGCTGGCGAAGATTATGGCGAAAAACACCGGTCAGAAGTTGACTAAGGTTAAGTCTGATATGGAGCGTGACTACTGGATGACTCCGGATGAGGCCGTAAAATACGGACTGATTGATAAAGTCTTGACTAAATTGTCGTAAAAATTTGCGTGTTTGTTGTTAAAACTACTAGTGATTCTGCTTGTGGTTTTTGGAGGATATTGTCATAATTTGAGGTAGGTAAGGAGGGCTTATGAGGCAATATTTAGACGCATTAAAATACGTTCGTGATAACGGTGTGCAAAAGGGCGATCGTACAGGAACGGGGACGACGGAAATTTTTGGTATTCAGACGCGATATAATTTGGCGGACGGATTTCCGGCGATGACTACCAAGAAGTTGTATTTCAAAAGCGTCGCTCATGAGCTTTTATGGTTTCTTAGGGGTACGGGCAATATTGAATATTTGGCGCAAAACGGCGTTCATATTTGGGATGAGTGGCCATATAAAAATTACCTAGAAAAAACTGGTCAGAAAATACCGGAAATTAACGGTGATGAGTGGCGCGCTGGAATGAAGGAATTTATTGATAAGATTGCGAACGATCACGCGTTTGCTGAAGAATGGGGAAATTTGGGTCCTGTTTATGGTGTTCAATGGCGAAAATGGCCGGACGGGAAGGGCGGAACTATTGACCAGATTCAGAACGCTATTGACATGATAAAGACAAATCCAGAGTCGCGTCGGAATATCGTGAGCGCGTGGAATGTGGCGGAAATTAATGATATCGTCCAAGCTGGCGGGCTGCCTCCGTGTCATACGATGTTTCAATTTAACGTAAGACCTGGTAAAGACTGCGAGAAAGATAGGCTGGATCTAGCTCTGACGCAGCGTTCGGCGGACATGTTCCTGGGCGTGCCGTTTAATATTGCCAGCTATGCGCTGCTTCTGTCGATTGTCGCTCAAGTTACCGACAAGCAACCCGGCGAGCTTATCCATACCTTAAATAGTGCGCATATTTACAATAATCATCGCACGCAAGTTGACGAGCAATTATCGAGGAACCCACTAACGCCGCCTAAGTTGTGGCTCAATCCAGACATCAAGAATATTGACGATTTCACGATTGATGATATTCGCCTGGAGAATTATGAGTGCCATCCAGCAATAAAAGCGCCGATCGCTGTGTAGTGTGATTCTCGCGGTCGGTGATTTACATTCGTCTGTTGAGGTGATTGATGTCTATTCTTCGTCAGATTCTTTAGCTGTAAGAATCATATAATTGTCGTTTTCAATACCAGACGGTTGTAGACCAGTAATCTCTTGATCGGGTAGAATAACGCTAAACTCTCGAGTAGCAGTATCATATAGTATAGTCGCACACTTTCCTATTGCTCTAGCTTTTCCGTTTTCGTCTGTCCATTTTTCCATAACAGGGGCTTTATCTTTGAATATCGCGCCTTCTTCAGTAGGTTTGCCATATAGTATTATTGTTTTACCCTCTGGTAGGTCCGCAACCGTAGTGCCTTTTATACGTTCAAGGGTTGTAGCTCGTATCATAGATCGCTCGTCCATAGTCTCTACTATACCACAAATACCAAATACTGTCAATTTAAGAAGGCTATTTTCTTTTATACGTCACAAAATCAAAATCGTAATTATTTTCGTTATCTGCCGAATGATGTACGCGACCTACTTCTTCCCATGCGTCCATATCTATTTCTGGGAAAAAAGTGTCAGCATCGGGGAATTCGGCGTCAATTTCCGTGGCGTAAATAGTGTCAATTTCTGGAATATCTAGCGCGTCTTTATAAACTTGCGAGCCGCCAATAATAAAAGTCGGATATCGGGATAGAGCCAGGGCGCTTCGTAAATTCATAGCCGTAAGAACTTTTTTAACACCTGTCGGTTTTGATGAGATGACAATATTTTCTCTGTCTGGAAGCGGTCGCGAGCCAATTGACTCAAACGTTTTTCTACCCATAATGACATTACTGTTTCTCGTCAAACGCTTAAAATTCACCAAGTCGGCCGGCAAACTTCGCCCCCACGGCATATCGCCATTTTGTCCGATGGCGCGGTTTTTATCGTAAGCTACAATAATGGCTTTTTCCATAATTTCAGTTTAACATGCTGTAAAATTTACCGAAAGCTTGATAGAAATGCATAAACTTGTCATAATAAGATTTGGTAGAAAAATCGCGCAATGGGAGGTGTTTAGTGAGCGTGTACTCAAATAAAGATATATTAGCGGCGATTGAAGATGGGACGATTGTCTGTACGCCGTTCAACCCAAAAAACGTATCGGAAGCCAGCTTAGATTTTACGCTAGGCTTTAATTTTTATAAGCAGGAATATGACGATATTTCGCGAGTTTATAATCCGTTTGACGAGTCTGACGTCAATCGATACTTCAAGGGTCCGCTTAAGGCGATTCCGCACGCTGAATGGTGTGAGCGGCACGGTTTTCGGGAATTTAAGAATATTCCGCCAGATCATCCGATAATCGTTTTGAAGCCTGGTGAGAGAATTTTGGCGCATACGCATGAATTTGTTGGAATTCGGACGCATGGCGGCGCTGCTGAGGTGAAAAGTCGTAGCTCTTGGGGGCGAAACGGCGTGGCGGTGTGTTTTGATGCTGGCTGGGTTGATCCGGGATATATCAATCGGATTACGCTTGAGATTTACAATTTGAATAAGCATGAAAGTGTGGTTTTGCCTGTCGGTGAGAGAATTGGGCAATTGATTTTTCATCACACCGGTCAGGTTGACGGCGGATATGCTAGTGGACGCGGCGGAATGAGCGGCAAATATCAGCACACTGACGATTTGGATGAATTGATAAAAACTTGGCGTCCAGAAATGATGTTGCCGCGGGCGTTTAAGGATCGTCGGCATAAACCGATGGAAATTGCGGGACTTGGCGAGGGGATTTTGTAATGATGGCAGGTTCAATGTTTCGCTCGCGGACGAAAGAAAAAGAATATATCGATCACAGGAAAAAGCATAAATCTGACGGCTGCGATTTTTGTCAATTGGTAAAGCATCATACAGATCAGGTCGTTGGTGAAACTGCGCATTGCCTGATTATTAAGAATAGGTTTGGCTATAATTTTTGGGATGGCTGCGGCGTGGATGATCATTTGATGGTGATACCGAAACGGCACGTGGATTCGCTGGCGAATTTGAGCGATGAGGAAAAAATTGACTATATGAATCAGATTGCGAAATTTGAAAGTGACGGCTATTCGATTTACGCTCGAGCGCAAGGAAGTAAAACCAGGTCAATGGCGCACCAGCACACGCATTTTATAAAAGTTGACGGCAGGGCGAAAAGGATGATGATTTATCTGAATAGGCCACACACTGTGATTATGAGGTAGTGATGGGCGACGCGGGAAAATATATAGTTATCGAAGGAAATGACGGGACGGGCAAGTCGACGCAGGTCGCGAAATTGGCGGAATATTTTCGGTCAATCGGGCGAACGGTTTGCGTGATTGAAGAGCCGGGAAGTGATGATCCGGAAAAATCAACTCCGATAGCAAATGAACTTCGAAAAGTGATTAAAAATGGTGATCTGGCGCGTTCTGCGGCGGTGAATGTGGCGCTATTTTCTGCAGCTCGGCGTGAATTGTGGCGAGAAAAAATTCAGCCTGCGTTGGAACGTGGGGAAATTGTTTTGAGCGCAAGGAATTATATTTCAACGCTGGTTTATCAGGGGCGAGGCGAAGGTTATGACGAGTTGGAGATTTTGCGATTGACAGAATTATTCACCGATGAAAAATACTTGAAGCCAGACGTTATGGTTATTTTGAGCTTGAGTCGTGAAAAGCGGGAAGAGCGAATTTCTATGCGTGGCGAGCTAAAAAATCCCGACACTTTTGAGTCGCGCGGGCAAGATTTTCAGAAAAAAGTCGACGATGGATATTTGGAGATTGCCGAGGCATACGGAATTCCGGTAATTTCTGCTGACGGGACAATTGACGAAGTTCACGATATGTTGATTGATAATATTGAAAAAACACTAGTAAAACCCCTTGATTTTATTGACACTTTTCGTCATAATGAGTAGTTATAGAAGTAGTGTATTCATGGCGGGTGAAAATTGCGAGTGGCAAATCGTGATTTTGGGCTATGAATTAGAGATCTTCACGGCCGTCTATTAACCACTAATTAAAGCGAGGAGTGTTTACGCCTGTGGCAAAAAAACCAACCACAAGTAGCGAGCGCGTCTATTTCACCTCTGGTGATAATGCCCTGCCGCTACCAAACTTAATCGCTCACCAAAAAGATTCTTGGCGCTGGTTCGTCGAAGAGGGTTTGAGTGAGATATTTTCAGAAATTAATCCAATTGACGACTATACTGGTCAGAAGTTGTCATTAAAGTTCGGCAAATATTATTTTGGCGAGCCAAAAAACACTGACCAATTTGCCAAAGAGAACAACTTGACATTTGAAGCTCCATTGCACGCAACAGTTGAATTGACAAATAAAACAACTGGCGTGGTCGAAGAGCAGGAAATTTACCTCGGTGAATATCCATGGATGACTGAGCGCGGTACGTTTATTATCAACGGTACGGAGCGCGTGGTTGTTAGCCAGTTGATTCGCTCTGCTGGTGTTTTCTTCACTGCTGAAACAATAGCGGGACGTAATTACTATGGTGCGAAAATCATTCCAGGACGTGGAGCTTGGATGGAATTTGAGACGGCTTCTAATGGCGCAATTTACGTAAAAATTGACCGCCGTCGCAAGATGCCAGCAACGACTTTGTTGCGTGCTTTGGGTTATCCAAAGACTAGCGAAATTAAGGAATTGTTCGCTGATATTGATACTGGCGACGTAAAATACATTGACGAAACTTTGGATAAGGATACTTCTCGTGGTGCAAACGAGGCGTTGATTGAGGTTTATCGTCGATTGCGTCCAGGTGATTTGGCGACAGTTGATAATGCTCGTCAGATGATTGAGCGAATGTTCTTTGACTTCAAGCGGTTCGATTATTCGCGGGTTGGTCGTTATAAGTTGAATCAACGCTTGGGCCTGGATGTTGCAAATACGGCTGAAAATCGTACGTTGCAGATGAGCGATTTGGTGGCGATTTTGCGTGAAGTTATTCGCTTGAACAATACACAAGAGCCAGCTGACGACATTGACGCATTGAGCAACCGCCGAGTTCGCTTGGTTGGTGAATTGATTGCCCGACAATTCCGCGTTGGTATGCTTCGAATGCAGCGTAATGCAATGGACCGCATGAGCGTGGCTGATTTGGAAAGTGTTAGCCCAAGTCAATTGATCAATGCTCGTCCAATTGTTGCGGCTGTTCGTGAATTCTTTACTTCAAGCCAGCTGTCGCAGCTGCTTGACGAAGTTAACCCATTGTCAGAATTGAGCCACAAGCGACGCTTGAGCTCGACTGGTCCTGGCGGTTTGACTCGTGAGCGCGCTGGATTTGAGGTTCGCGACGCCCACCCAACTCACTACGGTCGTATCTGTTCAGTGGAAACGCCAGAAGGTGCGAACATCGGTTTGGTGCTGAACTTGGCAGCTTACGCACGTGTTAATGAATATGGATTTATTGAGACTCCATATCTTCGCGTGAAAGACGGTAAGGTTACAGATGAACTTGTTTACTTGGATGCTTCACAGGAAATTGGCGAGGTTATCGCTGACGCTGGTGAGGCTCTTAATGAAGATGGAACTTTCCGCGACGAGCGCGTTAACGCCCGTAGCAATATGCAGCCATCGCAAGTTGATGCCAACCAAGTTACATTCATGGATGCAGCTCACCGTCAGATTCTAGGTTCGACCGCGGCGTTGGTTCCGTTTATTGAAAAGACTCGCGTTGACCGTGCTTTGACTGGTTCAAACATGCAACGCCAGGCGGTTCCTCTATTGTGTCCAGAATCCGCAACTGTTGGTACTGGAATTGAAAAGGCTGTGGCTGAGAATAGTGGTCACTTGATTCAGGCTAGTGGCGACGGCGAAGTTGTTCGTGCTGATGCCGACGAAGTTCACGTTAAATATGCTGACGGCGTAAAAATTTATACGTTGAAGCATTTCGTAAAGAATAATGACGATCGTTGTTACAACCAAAAAGTCCGCGTTGAGCGTGGCGACAAGGTGAAGAAGGGTGATATTCTGATTGAAGGCGCCTCAATTGCTGGCGGTGAAATTGCCCTAGGTAAAAACCTTCTGGTTGCCTTCATGCCATGGGGTGGCTACAACATGGAAGACGCGATTATTATGAGCCGTCGTTTGGTTGAAGATGATCGATTGACAAGCATTAACATTAAAGATTACACCGTTGAAGTTCGTGAGACGAAGCTTGGTCCAGAGATTGTGACGCGCGATATTCCAAACGTTTCCGAGGAAAGTTTGCGTCACTTGGATGAGAACGGAATTGTTCAAATTGGTTCCGAGGTTAAGGCTGGCGATGTTTTGGTTGGTAAGATTACACCAAAGGGCGAGCAGGAATTGAGCTCTGAGGAGCGTTTGCTTCGTGCCATCTTCGGTGAAAAAGCTAAGGACGTTCGCGATACATCACAGCGAATGAACAACGCGGGCGGCGGTAAAGTCGTTGGTGTTAAGATCTTTAGCAGGGAAAATGGTCACGAGTTGAAGGCTGGCGTTTTGATGCAAATTCAGATCTTTGTTGCGCAATTGCGAAAGATTGGCGTTGGTGATAAGATGGCTGGACGCTTCGGTAACAAGGGTGTTGTAGCGAAAGTTCTTCCTGTTGAAGATATGCCATTCCTGGAGGACGGTACGCCGGTTGACGTAGTTTTGAACCCACTTGGTGTGCCGAGCCGCATGAACCTTGGTCAGATTTTTGAAACTCACCTTGGTATGGCGGCGCGAGCATTAGGTTACCGCGTAGCAACTCCGTCATTTAACGGTGTTCCGAGTGAGAAGATTTCCGATGAGCTAGAAAAAGCTGGTTTGGCGCGTGACGGTAAGAGTCAATTGTTTGACGGCCGCACCGGTGAACCATTTGAGGAGCGAACAACAGTTGGTGTGATGCACATGATTAAGTTGCACCACATGGTTTCTGACAAGATTCACGCCCGCTCAACTGGTCCATACACGATGGTTACTCAGCAGCCGCTTGGTGGTAAAGCACAAAACGGTGGTCAGCGCTTCGGTGAAATGGAGGTTTGGGCGCTGGAAGCTTATGGCGCCGCCGCAACCTTGCAGGAAATGTTGACAATTAAGTCCGACGACGTTTACGGTCGTGCAAAGGCTTACGAGTCAATCATCAAGGATGAGCCGATTGTTGGTCCAAAACTTCCAGAATCCTTCAATGTGTTGGTTAAGGAGCTTCAAGGTTTGGGTCTTCGAGTTGACTTGGTTGATGACGAGGCAACAGTTGATGCTGAACACGTTATTGCTTCGAGCGGTCCGGAAGACAAAACTGTCGCCGCTGACAATGAGGAAGAAGAAACATACTTGGACGAATCAGATGACATCGGTGAAATTGACGATGGCATGAGCGTGCAAGATATTGATGAAGTAGAAGAAATAAAGGAGGACGCGTAAGATGGCAAATTCTGCATTTAGCGCAACGGGCATCAGCGATTTTGACGCGGTTCGTTTGGCGGTAGCTAGCCCAGAAGATATTCTGAAATGGAGCTACGGCGAAGTTTTGAAGCCAGAGACAATTAACTATCGCACACAAAAGCCAGAGCGCGACGGATTGTTCTGTGAGCGAATCTTTGGTCCAGTTAAGGATATTAATCCACACGACTCAAAGCTTAAGGGTGTTCGATCACGCGAAGCTGCTGTCGATAAGAATGGCGAATTGGTCACTAAGTCAATCGTTCGTCGTGAGCGAATGGGCCACATTCAATTGGCAGTGCCTGTAGCGCACATTTGGTTTATGCGCGGCACTCCAAGCGCAATGAGCCAGCTGCTTGGTATGACGGTTCGCAATATTGAGAAAATCGTTTACTTTGCGACTTACGTTATCTTAAGTGTTGACGAAGCAACTCGTGATCAATATTTGGCAGATTTGGAAGCGGAAACTGATTTGGCTCGTAAGGCTATCAAAATCCGCTACGAAAAAATGGCTGAAGAAGATGGCGCTGACGTTAAGCAATTGGCGAAAGAGCAGAGTCGTGAAGTCGAGGAATTGGAAGAATCTTACGTTGGTAAGAAATCTCAATTGGAGAGCTTAAACAGGGGTGCTTTGATCTCAGAGAGCGAATATCGCAACTTGCCAGAAGAATACGACGAATTGATTGAAGTTGGCATGGGTGCCAGCGCAGTCAAGGAACTATTGGATAAGATTGAGTTGCCAAAGCTTATTGCCGAATTGACTGAAGAAGCTGAAACTGCGAAAGGTCAGCGACAGAAGAAATTGTTGAAGCGCTTGAAGATGCTTGAAAGTATGGAATCTGCTGGCATTAAGCCATCAAGCCTATGTATGACTGTTCTGCCAGTTATTCCTCCGGATCTTCGTCCAATGGTGGCGTTGTCTGGTGGCCGATTTGCGACATCTGACTTGAACGATTTGTATCGCCGAATTATCAACCGAAACAACCGCTTGAAGAAGTTGATTGAGCTTAACGCGCCAGAAGTTATTCAGCGCAATGAAAAGCGCATGCTTCAGGAAGCTGTTGACGCTTTGATTGACAATTCAGCATCACGTGGTCGCGCAGTTAGCTCGACTGGTGGTCGTCGCAGCTTGAAGAGCTTGAGTGATATGCTAAAGGGTAAGCAAGGTCGCTTCCGTCAGAACCTTCTTGGTAAGCGTGTTGACTATTCTGGTCGCTCGGTTATCGTGGTTGGTCCAAAATTGAAGATTAACCAATGTGGTTTGCCAAAGCAAATGGCGCTGGAATTGTTCAAACCGTTCGTGATTAGCTGGTTGATTAAGAATGAATTTGCGCACAATATTCGCTCGGCTTCACGTCTAATCGAAGCTGGTGAAGCGGTAGTTTGGGACGCACTTGATTCAGCAATTGAAGGAAAGTATGTGCTGCTTAACCGTGCACCAAGTTTGCACCGTTTGTCAATTCAAGCCTTCCAGCCAGTTTTGGTTGAAGGAAAAGCTATTCAGTTGCACCCGTTAGTTTGTGCCGGATTTAACGCCGACTTCGACGGTGACCAGATGGCTGTTCACTTGCCACTATCAAAAGAGGCTCAGGCTGAAGCTCGCGAATTGATGAGTGCAACTGCCAACTTGTTGAAGCCTGCCGATGGTGCGCCAGTGCTGCACATTTCGCAGGACATCGTGCTTGGTAACTATTACTTGACTTACGACAAGCCACAAGCTCAGACTGATAAGATTAAGACTTACAGTTCTGTTTACGAAGCAGAAATGGCTTACGACAATGGCGTAATTCACTTGCAAACCCCAATTCGTATCTTTGCGAAAGGTAAAATGCGTGAAACAACTTTGGGCCGCGTCTTCTTCAATGAGATTCTGCCTGAAGATTTCCCATACGACAATAACGTTCAGACTAAGAAGCAGCTTAAGAAGGTGTTGGCGCAAATCTTTAACAAGTACGGCGCCGAAGAAACCGCTAAGATTGCAGACCGCATGAAGGGTCAAGCTTTCCGCTTTGCTACGGTTGCGGCTGTATCGACTGGTATGACCGACTACGTCCACTTCGAGGAAATCCCTCAGTTTGTGGCTGAAGGTGACGCTAAGGCGGCTTTGATTTCTGAGCAATTCGACCAAGGTTTGATTACTGAGGAAGAACGATATAACTTAACTGTTAGCGCATGGCGAAACGTTGACAATAAGATTACGGCATTCCTGAAAGACCAATTGGCACACATGGACACCAGTATTTCTATGATGGTCAACTCTGGTGCTCGTGGTGATATTTCCAACGTGAAGTTGGCGAGCGCGATGATTGGTGTTCAGATGGACGCAACCAACCATGAGATTGAGCTTCCAATCCGCAGCTCTTACACCGGCGGTTTGTCTAGCCTTGAAGCCTTTATCGCAACTCGTGGTGCACGTAAGGGTCTTATTGACACGGCGCTTAAGACTGCCGACTCGGGTTACTTGACTCGTCGTTTGGTAGACGTTGCACAAGACGTATTTACCGTTGAAGATACTGATGGCGACGATGAAGGTTACGCAATTTACCGATCAGAAACTGAAGAGACGATGATCGACTTCTCAAACCGTTTGGCTGGTCGTTATGCTGCTGAAACAATTCCAGGTCACGTCAATAAGAACGAATTGATCACGCGTGAAATCGCAGATTCAATTGATGATGACGAAAGCATTGAAAGTGTTAAGATTCAGTCTGTATTGTCAACGAACAACCTTAACGGTATTCCGCAGCGAAGTTACGGTATTGATATGTCGACTGGTAAATTGGTTGGCAATCATCAGCCAGTTGGTGTTATCGCTGCTCAGTCAGTTGGTGAGCCAGGTACTCAGTTGACGCTTCGTACCTTCCACAACTCTGGTGTTGCTGGTGGTGACATTACCCAAGGTTTGCCTCGCGTTGAAGAATTGTTTGAAGCGCGCACGCCAAAGGGTCAAGCATTCATTACAGAAGTTGCTGGTTTGGTTGACGTTTGGGAAGATGGCAAGAAGTATATCGTTCAAATTACGCCAGAATCTGGCAAGGTTGAGCGATTGCTATTGGAGGGACGAACTGTTGTGGTTAAGGCTGGCTCGAGTGTTAAGGCTGGCGATGTCTTGGCAACTGGCGAGAGCGACACTCGACCTCTGATCGCGCCATTTGACGGTGTGATTGAGTCGGCTGAGGATACTTTGGTGATCGCGGCAGAGGCTGCTTCGCCAACTCGCTACGAAATTCCAGGCAATATGCAGTTGGTTGTTAAGGCAAACGATGTTGTTGAAGCTGGCGATCGATTGACAGCTGGATCATTGAACTTACACGATTTGATGCGACTTAAGGGTGTTGAGGCAACTCAGCGCTACATCATCAACGAAGTTCTGCGAATTTACGCCGCTCAGGGTCAGGACGTGGCTGACAAGCACTTGGAGATTATTGTTCGCCAAATGTTTAGTCGCGTGCAAATCGAAGATGCTGGTGATAGCGAATTCGTGACTGGCGACATCGTTTCTAAGGCCGCTGTGGTCAATGCAAATAAGCAATTGGCTGCTGAAGGTAAGAACTTGATTAGCTACACACAATTGCTACTCGGTATCACAAAGGTGTCAATCTGGAGCGACTCATGGCTATCAGCTGCATCCTTCCAGGATACTACTCGCGTCTTGATCAATGCTGCTGTATCTGGTCGAGCCGACCACTTGCACGGTTTGAAGGAAAACGTCATCATCGGCCGCAAGATTCCAGTAGGAACTGGCGCTGTCGAAGAAGATGAAGAATTCGAAACACCGAGCGAAGACGAGTTCGTCGAAGAGGAAGTTGCTGCTTAGTAGGTAGATCTGACCGCAATAATCCGCAACACCCGCACCTTGACTATAAGGGCGGGTGTTTTGCGTATGATGATTATTTTATTTGGTAGCTCATAAAGCACTGTATGTAGATTTTAAGTCTTTGTTTTGGATGATATGTATTGACTTTTTAACTCAGGTATGATATAAGTTATATTAGCTTTCACACAACCGTGTGAAAGAGCACTTCACAGCAAGGGAGAATATGATGTGTCTTGTCTGGGCAATTCTCACGACCCTGGCCGGTCTGGTGATTTCTATCTCTGTCGTCTATCTGATGACATCCCAACAAGCAGAAAAGATCGAAAACATGGACGATGAGAAGGAGAAGCGCTCAGCTAATCTCCAGCTCAAGGTCGTGAGGGTGTTTTATACCCTTCTGTTCATGTTTATCATGTGGGCAGTAGCCAACATGCTGTCATATGCGGATCAGACTAGTCACTACAAAGAGGAAAGGGTAGGAGCGACGCTGTCCGATCTTGTCTCTAGCTTTGGACTAGAGTCCGGCAGAGAGTATCCGATCATCATAGGGGATAAGACCACTGTCAGCAGTGGTCAGGTCTCCTACGACGGGGGTGCTTTCTATGTCAAAGGAGAAGGAGAGTGGGCGTCAAGCGCGTCCATTCTCGTTAGTTTCGAGGGCAACAATGGGTCGTACGTCCTAGAGATCCCGGTCTCTAGGGTCACCTTCGATGTTCGCCAGAACATCGAAGAGGCGTCTATGTCCGTATATGTGCCAGGAACTGAGCAGCCTAAGGAGGTAGCCTATTGGCTGCACTCCTACGCTTGTAGCAAAGATACTTGGGTCTATGGATGGGTGCAGAAAAACTGCACCCCGAATCCTCCTCAGCTTGTCGTCTCAGAGAACACGTCAAGGCAAGGACTTTCTCCTGTAATAGCTGACGCCTTTAAGGAGTCAGCTGGGGCGAAAATCACCCTTTCACCGAGTATGTACAACGACATTCTTGGTTCCAGGTAAGGCTGAGTAGTCCTGAGCAGTTCTGTGGAGTAACACTCCACTCTTGTCACGGTGTCGAGTAAAAACTCCACGGACGGGGGTGGAGTTTTTACTTTAAATTGATTTTTTATAGGAAAAAAATTATATAATATAAACAATTAAAGGAGGTTTTATGCCAGTATACAACAAACTTGTCCGCGATAAAATTTTGGAAATCATTAAGACCAACGGGCAAAAGCCAACTCACAAAATACTTACAGCAGACGAATATGCCGTGGAGCTTACAAAAAAGCTAGTCGAAGAAGTTGAGGAATATAAAAAAGATAAAAATACCGATGAGCTTGCCGATATCATGGAAGTAGTCTATGCTCTTGCAAGCCTACATAGTTGTACCGCGGAAGAATTAGAAAAAATTCGCGCAGAAAAAGCAGAAAAACGCGGCGGCTTTGAGAAGAAAATATTCCTAGTGGAAGTTATGGATTAGGGTGAGTACGTGCGACAATCTATATCTATTCTGCGTAAGGAATTCATCTCTGACAATGATTGCCCTGTTCTTAAGTCTGGTCCTTTAGACTCTGAGTCTGGAACAGCGATTTTACTTTTACGAAATCTGTGCTAGAATAGATGTAGAGTTTCCTCTTTTCGGAGTGCGCGGTGTTTTGAATGTGTACAGATCGCAATCTCGGCGGAAAAGGTATAGACACGGAGAGGAGTTGCTGAATCCAAACCGTAAGGCAAATTGCCATAATTAGTAAATCAACCAAGGAGAAATTGGATGCCAACAATCAACCAATTGGTGCGCAAACCGCGCCAAACGGCTAAGAAAAAGTCCAAGTCGCCAGCACTAGGTCGTATTCATAACGCCCTAAAAACACGTTATTACGACCAGAATGCACCGCTTAAGCGTGGTGTTTGTGTGCGTGTGACGACTAAGACGCCAAAGAAACCAAACTCAGCTTTGCGTAAAGTTGCTCGTGTTAAATTGAACAACGGCTATGAAGTTTGGGCGTACATCGGTGGTGAAGGTCACAACTTGCAGGAGCACGCCGTGGTCTTGATCCGCGGTGGTCGTGTGCCTGACCTTCCTGGTGTGCGTTATCACATCGTACGTGGTGCGCTTGACCTTCAAGGCGTCAACAACCGTAAGAAGGGCCGCTCTAAGTACGGTACAAAGAAAGGGGATAAATAATCATGCCTCGTAAAGTTACCAAGAAGTTGCAGCGTGAACTTAAACCTGATCGCCGATACCAAAGCGTGCTGGTTCAGCGTTTGATCAACAAGTCAATGCTAGACGGTAAGAAATTGGCGGCTGAGCGCGCTGTTTACACAGCCCTAGAAACTGCCGCTAAGAAATTGGATTCTGAAGATCCATTGGCAGTGTTTGAAAAAGCATTGAAGAACGTTAGCCCAAGCTTCGAGGTTAAATCTCGCCGCGTTGGTGGTGCTAACTACCAGATTCCATTCCCAGTCCAGGGACATCGACAATTGCACTATGCGTTTAGCTGGCTAGTCCAAGCAGCCCGCGCTCGTAGTGGAATGCCATATTCACAGCGTTTGGCATTGGAAATCGTTGACGCTTACAATGAAGCTGGTGCTGCCTTTAAGAAGAAGGAAGACACCCACAAGATGGCTGAAGCTAACCGCGCCTTTGCGCACTTTGCTCGCGGCTAATTATTGCTTGAAAGCAAAATCAGGAAATCGCTCTAAACGGGGCGATTTTTTGATATAATAGAAAAAATTAGGAGGGAGAAATGGCGAGTTTTTCGTTTGATATTGTGTCAGAAATTGACAAGGCTGAGATGAATAATGTTTTCATGCAGTCTGAAAAAGAAATCCAAGGGCGTTATGATTTTAAGGGGACGAGCGCGGCAATTGATTGGCTGGATGATAAAAAGGGTCTGAAAATTACCGGCGACAATGATTGGCAAGTTGATGCTGTTCTGGATATCGTGCGTAAGAAGTTGGTAGGGCGCGGTCAATCAAGCAAAGTTTTGGATTTATCAAAAGAGAAAGTTGTTTCGAACCTGAAGACGACTTGGGAGATTCCGTTCAAGCAAGGTCTTGATCAGCCGACGGCGAAGCAAATTACCGCTAATATTCGCGCTAATGCGCCGAAAGCTAAGCCGCAAATTCAGGGCGACCTCGTTCGTGTTACTTCTGCATCGAAGGATGAGCTGCAAAAAGTTATTAGTTTATTGCGGGAAAGTGATTATGACACACCTTTGCAATTTGTAAATTATCGTTAGGATTGGAGCAATATGAATCAGAAGTCAATGAAGAAATTAAAAATTGTAGCCATCGTTCTGGGTGTAGTTTTCTTGATCTCCGTTATAGTTGGGCTGATTGTTGTTAATAATAACCGCTCTTCTGGGGTCAGTAAAACCGCAAAGAAGAAGATTCAGAAGATTTTTACCGAAGAAGATGCCAGGAATTCACAGAAGGTCGTTTCCAAATATGGCTATTCGATTCGGTACGACAAGAGTATTTTTACTGGCGAAGGTCACGTCTTAAATAAAGACTCTAATGAAAAGCAGTATAGCGCCACTACGTATGCCGACGATGAGCTGAAAGAAAGCCGCGCTTATGCGATTTTGCGATTGAATTTCCGAAAAGGCTCAGAAAAGCCGAAGGAGGAAGAAGAGAAGTTCTCGTTTAGGAAGATTATGCCAGACTTCTCAATCGTAACTTCGCGCAAAAAAGCTTATTTTGATCGCTCAACGATGCCCGAGGAATACAAGGACACGAAGAAATATTCAGATTTGGATTTAATGCTTCAGGGCGATATCAACAAGCAGAAAAAGGATAATCCGAACTTAAAATATCACACCAGCGACGCGACGATTTCTGGACGGAAGTTTAAGAAGATGGTCGTCGATTACGGAAGCACTATTGACGGCAAGTGGCAGAAAACTGGTGAAAAAATAACTTACTTGACAATTCAGAACGGCAGGCCGTATTGGATGACGATTTTTGCATTGAGTAAAAATTCGTACACACAGCCATACATTGACCAGCTGGAGGCGCTGGTTGCTAAGGTAACTTTCCAGAATCCAGACAGTAGCTACTTGGTTAGGGTTGATGGCAATAATGAGGCGCAAGTGGCTTCAGCTACGATAGCTAAGACCGAAACTAAGGCGGAAAATTTCTCAGAAGATAAAGACACTACAAATACTTTGGATGAACTAGACGAAGATTCCGTCATCAAAGTGGTGGCAAGGAATCAAATTGCTACTGTCCGCGTGGGAACATATCGTTGTGCTGATATGATTTACACGGCGCAAAACGGCGCGAGCATGCAGCTGAATGGTTTGTGTACGGGTGGAATTGGTAGCGGGTCGATTGTTTCTGACGACGGCTACATCGCTACAAATGGACATGTGACTGAGGTTTCGAACCAAAGCATGATCATGGGCCTCAACACGGATGATCATTGGAATAGATATTTGCGATTTGTAATGGACGCGGGCTATGTGACTCGAGATACGCTTCGTGATTTGGTGAATAAGGCACGAAATGGCGATCAGAGCGCACAGGCGGCGATTATAGGATTTATCAACCAAGTTCCCGCTGATAATATACGCTCGCAAAACGATCGATATGATTATGTCATTCAGACATCAAGCGAACCTATTGCGCGCGAAGATGACGGTTCGGGTAAGCTTAAGTGGAAAAAGACGAAGACTAATATTCCAGCTAAGAAAATTGACGCGGAAGTTGATTTGAAGGGTCATGGCATGGATCTGAATAGCGACAAAAGTGATGTGGCGATTCTGAAGGTTGAAGGGCGATTTCCAGCGGTAGAGCTAGGTGATAGCTCTAAGATTTCTAGAGGAGATCGTGTGACGGCGATTGGTTATCCAGCGATTGTCGACGACGGTGTGAATACGAAGAAGAGTAAGACTGTGCCAACCGTTACTCAGGGAGATGTTTCTGGTTCGGGCAGTGACGCGGGTGGTCATAAGCTGTTTTCAATGAGTGCGCAAATTGCGGCAGGTAACAGTGGCGGTCCAGCGTTCGATAATGATGGCAAGCAAATTGGATTGAACACTTACGGCGGCTCATCTTGTGCGGACAGGAGCGAGCGCAACAATTCTTGTTTTGGAGAGGGGATATTTCGTGATATCGCTGATCTAAAAACTATGGCGAAGAAAAATAATGTTGCGTTATCGGCGAACGGCGAATTGACTAAGCTCTGGAAAGACGGCTTGGAGAGTTTTTCTCAAGGTAAATATTCTCAGGCAAAGGCTAAGTTTGAACAATTGGATAAAAAATACCCCGACAATTATTTAGTAGCAAAGATGATCGAAGTTTCATCCAATACTCCAGATGATTCTACGGAAAGCGAGACATCTAGCGCAGAAGCTGGAACGAGCGAATCAGAAAATAACACTACAGTTATAATCGTGGTTGTGGTGATTCTTTCAACGGGAGCATTATTCTTAACAGTGTCAATTATCGCAATTGCCGTTTCTGTCAGTAATCGCCGTAAGATGAATGCCTATCCATATCCTGTCGCTGGACAATTCCCGCAGCAGCCTCAGTATCCGCAGCAGCCGTATCAGCAGCCAATTCCGCCGCAACAACAATATCCGCAACAAAATTACTATCCGCAGCAACCCGGTCAATACCCACCAACGTACGCGCAGCCGCCTATGCAACAGCATCCATCTAACTATCCACCCGCGGCGTCAGCTCAGAACGACAACGAGTCTAAAAATCCTCCAGCTCAGAGCTAGTCAAAAACATAGATAACTGATATAATAAAACACAAGAGTAGTTTTTTGGTGCCAAAAAATTGACCAAAAATCTCGGCAAATTAACGTAATATAAAGGAAAATTTATGGCAGAGACGCATGTTCCGCTAAAGAATTTTAGAAATATTGGTATTATTGCCCATATTGACGCCGGTAAAACGACGACAACTGAGGGTATTTTGTATCGCACTGGCTTGACGCATAAGATCGGTGTGGTTCGTGGTGAAGGTGACGGTGCTACCACCGATTGGATGGCGCAGGAGAAAGAACGTGGTATTACTATTACGTCAGCTGCTGTGACTTGTTTCTGGAAAGACCACAAGATTAACATCATCGACACTCCAGGGCACATTGACTTTACTGCTGAGGTTGAGCGTAGTTTGCGCGTGCTTGACGGTGCAGTTACAGTCTTTGACGGTAAGATGGGCGTTGAGGCTCAGTCTGAAACTGTTTGGCGCCAGGCTAATAAGTACGGCGTGCCACGTATTTGTTTCGTTAACAAGATCAACCAGACTGGTGGTGACTTCTATAAATCTCTGGAGTCAATTCACAACCGTTTGAGTAAACAGGCTTTCCCAGTTCACTTGCCAATTGGTTTTGAAAAAACCATCCACGGTGTTGTCGACTTGATTGACATGAAGGCTTACACCTACGACGACTACACAGACCACGAACTTAAGGTTGGCGAAATTCCAGCTGATATGCTTGAAAAAGCTAAGAACGCACGTTCTCTGTTGGTTGAAAACGCTGTTGAAGCTGACGACGAACTTACTATGAAGTTCTTGGAGCAGGGCGAAGAAGCTATTACTGTTGACGAACTAAAGATGGCTCTACGTAAGCGCGTTTTGGCCGGTGACTTCTACCTAGTCACTGGTGGTGACGGTCGCGGCGTGATCGTTGAGAAGTTGCTTGACTTGATGGTTGACTTCTTGCCAAGCCCTCTAGACGTTGATGAAATTTGGGGAAAGAATCCAAAGACTGGCGACGAAGTTAGCCGCAAGCCATCAGACAAGGAGCCTTTGTCCGCTTTGGCGTTTAAGATTGCTGCCGACCCATTTGTTGGTAAATTGATCTTCGTTCGCGTCTATTCTGGTGTTCTGAACTCAGGAAGCTACGTACTTAACACGACAACTGGCGAGAAAGAGCGAATTGGACGAATTGTTCGTATGTTTGCTGACAAGCGTGAAGAAATTAGCAAGGTTGAAGCCGGTGACATCGCCGCTGTGGTTGGTTTGAAATCTACCGCAACTGGTAACACGTTAGCAGACGTAGCTCATCCGATTGCTCTTGAATCAATTGAATTCCCAGAGCCACCAGTATCGATTGCTGTTGAGCCAAAATCAAAGGCTGACCAAGAAAAGATGGCGTTGGCATTGCAGCGCTTGGCTGAAGAAGACCCAACTTTCCGAATTCACACTGACGAAGAAACAGGTCAGACAATTATGTCAGGAATGGGTGAGTTACACCTAGACATTCTTATTGACCGTATGAAGCGCGAATTTAAGGTTGAAGCCAACATTGGTGAACCTCAGGTTGCCTTCCGCGAAAGTATCAAGGGTCGTTCTGAAGTTCAAGGTAAGCACGCTAAGCAGTCTGGTGGTCGCGGTCAATATGGTGACGTTTGGGTTCGCTTTGAGCCAAATGAGACTGGTAAAGGCTTTGAATTCGTTGATGAAATTAAGGGTGGTGTGGTTCCTCAGGAATATCGCCCAGCTGTAATGAAGGGTATTCGCGAAACATTGGAAGGCGGTGTTATTGCTGGCTATCCAGTTGTTGATGTTAAGGCTACACTTTACGATGGTTCATACCACGATGTCGACTCTTCAGAATTGGCGTTCTCATTGGCAGGTTCGATAGCTGCTCGTGAAGGTATTAAACAGGCTAACCCAATCTTGCTTGAGCCAGTCATGAAGGTTGAAGTTACTACACCAGAAGATTTCATGGGTGACATCATCGGCGACCTTAACTCACGTCGCGGACGTATCGACGCCATGGAAGACTTGATGGGTGGCGCTAAGTTGATTAAGGCGTTTGTGCCACTAGCAAATATGTTCGGCTACACATCAGACATTCGCTCGATGTCTCAAGGTCGCGCCGCTTCAACGATGGAATTGGCTCAATATGAGGAAGTTCCACCAAACGTTGCGCAAGAGATTATCGAAAAGCGAAATAAATAATCTCTATCTCATAAAAAATCCTCGGAGTGAATCCGAGGATTTTTGTTTGGCTAAATTTCAGGTTTATAAGTTTGGGATTGTTAGATTTCGTTTGGTGAGTTCTTCTTTGATTCGTTTGGTCAATTTGCGCGCTTTTGTCGTCTGAATGCTATTTGTGCCATATCTGTTTTCAATATCTTCCAGTCGTTGACCTATGGTTATCGGCTTGCCGTCTGGGCTAGTTGTCATGTCCGCCAAGTTTAATATCAGCAATTCGTCCGTCCAATTGTCCACGTTAGGATCTCCGTGATTAAATACAGAATCAGACCAATTGAAGCCAGATAGTTCTAATATCCTGCCGCCTTCATGCTCGTGATCCGTCTGATTTTCAACAAAAGCGTAGGCAAAGTCGTGTGTCAGTCCCATTAAAAATAAGCTGCGCGCCACATCTTCTTTCATATTGAACACTTCGCGAGCCAGATTGTAAGATTTGTACGCCACTCCGCGCATATGAAATAGTCGCGAGTCTGATAATCCAATGAATTTTATGCTATTTCTCATGACGCTTGCGTGTTTCGACGGAATAAATTGATGAATTGTCGGCGAATTGGGCGGCCGACGATGTTGCCGAATGACGCACCAATTGGTACTGCTACGCCGATGAGAATTGCTCGCGCTAAGATAGCCAAGGCTGGCAAGAAGTTAACGCTGTTCGGTGGATATAAGACGACGCCCATTAATCCATTGTAAAGCGACAATCCTGGGACTAGCGGCACAATTCCCGCCGCGATGATCGCCAGGGAGGGGAATTTCCATAATCTGGAAGTCAGGACTGCGACCAGCCCAATTACCGCCGCCGCGATGCCGCTTGCTGTTACGATATCAAAGCCAAAACTCATGGCTAATCTTGAAATCCACCAGCCGAAAATTGCGATCAATCCAGAAATGATCATCCCCAAAAATCGAGAATGATTTCTCAGAACGAACGCCGCCGCGATAATTCCAGCGCCCAAATATTGAGTGTGCTTGTCGGCTAATGTTAATCGATCTGGTGTTGCAGGGAATGTTATGCCAAATTTTGTCGCAATGTATAATCCGACCATCACGCCGGCAATTACACCGCCCGTCGCCATTACGACTTTTAACAATCTGGCGTTGGCAGTCATGTAGTATTCGTCAATTGCGTCCTGGAACGCGCCGACAAACATTAGTCCCGCGACTAATAAAACGATGCCGCTGATAACCAACAATGTTGCATTGACGCTTAGCCCCATATAATTGCTACACCAAGCTGCGCCCGCCGCCACCAATGTTACGAAAATCGCCACGAGGGCTTGCGAATAAAACAACGGCGCGCCAATACGCCCCAGCCACCTCAGTAATCCAGTTGCCAGGAATCCGAGCAGAAACGCGATTGATGCCATGAGTAAACTGCCGCCGTATAGAATGACGGAACCCGCGCTCACTAATCCGCCCGCCGCGTAAACGACTAGTCGGGAATGTTCGGTGGGTTTTTTGAGTATTTGTTGCAATCGTTCTTCGGCTTCTTCCAGAGAAAGTTGCTTGCGACGAATGTCGAGGGCTAATAATTGCAATGCTTGAATCAATTGATAATTAGGGTCGTCAGGAACGATAACTCGCGCCATCGTCAAAGGCTCATGGCTAACTCCGCGGTCTTGAGAAATTGTCACCAAAGTGTAGCTCACGTCCACGTGAACGGGTCTGCGGCAATATGTCCGCGTGATTCCTTGCGCCATACGAACCACATCGCGCGCCACCACGCCCATGCTCAGAAGTTGCTCGGCGATCGTCATAGCCAGGCGCAAAGCTCGCATATTCGGCGTCAAACTTTCGTCAATTTTCTCCAGATGATGCTCTGGCTCAAAGCTGTAAAGATTAGCGACTCGGGCTAATGATTGCTCAATGAATTTTGGTACTTTTTTCTTCACAATATCTAGTGTAACAAATTTTATGCCAATAGAAATAGCCCGCCAAGAGAGCTCAAGCCGAGGCTTAAGCCTCAGCGAACTATTTCTCTTGGGCGGGCATCAGCCCAGCCTTGTCACCAAGGAAGGAGGTAGTCAACCTTCCGAAGAATGCTCTTTCGGGGTTTGGGCTCTTCGCCCAAAGGCCTAAAGTAGTCGTCAAAATTGGGCGTATTGTCCAATTTGATCTCCTTCTTCAGTGCGCGCCTGAAGACATAATCTGTCTTTAGGTCTCTGAATTCGGTGAAAAACGACCAAGTCACCTTGGCCGCATACACGCAAAACGCGGCGGAGAATACCGACAGAATCCAGAAGGGGATTCGAACTTCGCTCTGACTCATCGCAATAAAGCGATGGTCAAATTGCTTCATCGCGATCGCGATGAAGCTCACGGCTACCGCAAGGTATCCGACGGGGACGAAGAGCAGCACGTAAGCAATAATACGTGCCCTGACGCTGTAGGACTCTACCTTGAACAGTCCGTTGGTTTCCATTTCGGTGACCAACCTTTCGTTGTTGCTGGTACTGGTACTACTTCTGCTAAAATGGAGTTTAACAGAAGCTTACATCATTTATACCACACTTGCGTAAAAAGTCAACACTAGTCAACTTTATCTAAAATAATGCCCGTTCTGGCTGGCAAGTAAACTTTAAGATTGTGATTATTGTGAGCTGGGGAAGTAAAAAATCGGGAATTATGGTCTATTCGCTCCTGTCCGCCGAAGTTCTTGTCGTCGCTACTTAATGCCAACTTATAAGAGCCAGCTTCTGCGGGTACTGCGTAATCTGAGTGAGATTTGTCGGGTGAAAAATTGACAACAAATAAAAAGTCTCCGTGCATAAAACTTACCGTGTGATCGGATTGGCGAACCATCAAATGGCGAACATTAGGATTATCAATTTGCCTAATAATTTTCATCAGCGCCGTGTCAAAATCGCCCAACCATTGATATTTTAAGAAGCCGTTATCGCGTAAATTCCATTGCCGACAAGCGTGCTTAAACGACCAATTATTACCCTCGCGCGGAAAATCAATCCATTCCGGATGCCCGAATTCGTTGCCCATAAAATTCAAATAACCGCCACCATGCAGCCCAGCTGTCATCAGACGAATCAGTTTATGCAGCGCCATGCCACGCTCAACTGTTAAGTCTGGATCAATTTTATCCATGTGCCAATACATATTTTTATCAATCAATCGGAAAATCAGCGTTTTATCACCGACGAGCGCTTGATCGTGACTTTCGGCGTAATTGATGACTTTTTCCTCTGGTCTATGCGAACTCAAAGTGTAAGCCAATTGCCCCAAATCCCAATCTTCATCATTTTTCTCTTTCAGAGTTTTTATCCATAAATCTGGCGCACCCATTTGCAGGCGATAATCAAAGCCCAGCCCGCCGTCCTTTGTCGATGCGCCAAGTCCAGGAAAACCGCTCATTTCCTCTGCAATTGTTGTGGCGTCGGGGCGAATGGCGTGAATGGTTTCATTTGCCAGCCGTAAATAAGCGAGCGCGTCTTTGTCGACGTCGTCGCGGAAATAATCATCATAACTAGTGAAACTTTTTCCGAGTCCGTGGTCGTGGTAAATCATACTAGTTACGCCATCAAACCTAAATCCGTCAATGTGATATTCGTCCAACCACCAACGGCAATTGCTTGCCAAAAAATGCAAAACTTCTGGCTTGTCGTAATCGAATAATCGCGAATCCCATTCTGGATGATTTGTTGGCTTGAAATATTGTGTCGGATCACCAGCGAAATTGCTCAGACCTTCGACTTCGTTTTTGGCGGCGTGAGCGTGGACGAGGTCAATGATGACGCGCAGTCCCATTCCGTGCGCCGTGTCAGCCAATTTTTTAAAATCGTCGGGCGTGCCAAATTTTGACGAAACCGCGAAAAAATTGCTGACGTGATAACCGAAACTGCCGTAATATGGATGCTCGGCGATTGCCATAAGTTGAATGGTGTTATAACCAGATTCTTTAATTCGCGGCAAAACCTCCGTGGTAAATTCGCTGAAGCTGGCTACTTTTTCTTCCTGACTGCTCATGCCAACGTGCGCTTCGTAAATTAAAGGAACTTTTGGCTTGGGCGGGGTTTTGTATTGCCAATCATAGGGAGTTTTTGGCGACCACACGACCGCGGAAAAATCGACAGAATTTTCATCTTGGATGACGTAATTTGCGTATGAAGGCAGTCGCCAGCCGTCGCCGTCAGACCAATGGACGCGCAATTTGTATTTTTGTCCGTGGCGGAGTGAATCTTCAGGAAGATTTATGCTCCATTCGCCGTTTTCATCACGACTTAAGGCGAATTCCTCACGCTCTTTCCAATCTGAAAAATCGCCAACCAAAAATATCTGAGTCGCATTCGGCGCCCATTCTCTAAACGCCCAGCCCACATCTGTTTTATGGAGTCCGAAATGTAAAAAACCCATCGCGAATTCGGCTGGCGTCTTGCCGCTTAAAACTGTTTTCAGCTTCGAAGAAATATACTTCTCGCGCGCCTGAATTGTGAATTTGTGCGGGGCTAGCCACTGGTCCAAATCAACAAGAGTTTTCTTGCTCATGTTTCTAGTATACAGCATACAGAAGGAGCTATGCTTGTAAATATCGATTAAAGTTGTATAATATATAGCAATATGGAACGCTCAAAGCCTGATATGGAGTCTAATTCTCCTAAGCTATTCTCTGACGAAGACTGGAGGCGAATTGCTGGTGCAAATTTATTGCTTGGTGAAGAAAACGACGAGATTGCAATTGCTGAGATAGAACAAGCTGCGCACGCTGGCGATATTGAGGGCGAGAAGGTTAGAGTTGTTGGGTATAGTCAATCCGAAGAGGACGGTTCGTATCGTCTGCAGTCAGTTGAGGGCGTGGCGGATTTGATATCTCCCATGGAAATTGATCCTGAGATTCCAGCGCCGTTTGCGATTTACACCAAAGAGATGGCTGCTTTGTGTGTGCGCACTTCGCAGAAGGACTATTATTTTCCGCTTGACAAGCAGGCGATTGTATCAATAGAGTTATTGCCGGATGATAGCGGCGTTCCTCGATGTGTGCGTAAATTGTGCCACTATGCTGACAAAATTGAAGAAGTTGCTGGCGTCGGCGACATTCAAGATGCGGAGTCGAGGCAGTTTTTGATAGATGAGATAAATGACGTTTTGAATGAGATTCCGTATGATGGCGGAATTCAAGTGAAATGTCAGTCGTATAAGGTTAAAATTGACGGCAGGGAAAATAATATAGAAGACGCTAATTCTACGGTTCTATCTGGATGGCTACCGAGTTTTACGTGGCGTGATGATCGTCCTGTGCTGGAAATGTTTGATATTAAAAATCGATTTGCGACTTTTTGTGTAGATATGAAAGACGTGCTTGATATGGTGCCAATTGATAAAGAGGAGATTGGAGCCCCTATTGATTTATTTGAAACGGTTTTTAATGACGATTTTCAGGAGACCGCTTGGCAACTAGCGACGGATCTTTCTTATGTTGACGAGTCGGAATTTGACGAAGTGTCAAGAGAATATACCCAAACATTAAATGACCAGTTGTCTGAGTTTTCTGCGACAAGACTTTATGGCATTAGCACTGTTGATTTTACCGGTTTTGTGTTGGTTCCTGACGCTACGAAAAATAATGAATTACAGTATGAATTTATGGATATTTCTGGGGCGTGTATTGATGGGATGTGTTTTATTAGCTATCATGATAAATTTTACGCGGCGATTGAAGTGACGATAGATGGTGAGCTTGAAGACTTTTCGAAGAAGGTTTATGTGATACCCGACAGAGATAAGATTATTCGCTTGGAAGGATTTGATGGCGAAGTTGAAGAGCTTAAAATGGCGGTAAATGAACTTCATAAAATTGCAAATTTTGCAAGTGAAGTAGTTAATGATGAGTGTTTCTATAAACTACCTCTTGATGAGCAGCTTGATGTATTGAGTCAGTATGAATGCGCCGCTCGTAATGTAATCCAGGATATTAGCAGAGCGCGGGAGTTTAAGGGCGAATGTATAGTTTCGGCATACCGGTGTTTACCTGGCGATTTGCTGAATGCGGTTTCGTGGAATGATGTTCCGTTAGAAGAAGTGAATAGTCATGAATATGTTGAAAAATTTGCGCTATGTGCGGATAATTTGGCGATCTGGAATCCAGAAATTAACGATAGGCCGGATATTGACGGTCGAATATTAAGCGTGTCGGAATTGCCGCTTAGTCGTGGTGAGCCTGTGCTAATAGTTAATAACACGGAAGAGAATAAATATTACTTGGTGCGATGTAGCGATGTGATTAGCTTGTCGCGAAACGATCCGTCGACCATTTCGTGATATAATCAAACAGATTATGCAGGAAAAACCTTTTTCTTTTGAAATAACTTCACGATTTAACGACACGTTGGCGCGAACGGGAATTATTCATACGCCACATGGTGATATTAAAACGCCGGCGTTTATTGTTGTTGGAACTAAGGCTAATGTTAAGGCGATGATTCCTGAGATGGTGAAGGATGTTGGTGCACAGGCAGTGCTGGCGAACGCTTATCATTTGTATCTGCAGCCAGGACATGAGTTGATTGAAAAGGCAGGATATCTTGGTAAATTTATGCACTGGGACGGGCCGACTTTCACAGATAGCGGTGGGTTTCAGGTTTTAAGTTTGGGCTCTGGCTTTAAGAAGGTTTTGGCTATGAGCACTGATGTTGATGAAGAAATTGCGATTGCTAAAAAATCGTCGCGTCATGCTTGGGTGGACGAAAACGGCGTGATGTTTAAGTCGCATCTGGACGGCTCTTATCATAAATTTACGCCAGAATTGTCCATGCAAATTCAGGCTGGAATTGGCGCTGATATTACTTTTGCGTTTGACGAATTGACCTCTTTGATTGATCCGTATGAATATCAAGTTGAGGCGCTGGCCAGGACGCATGCTTGGGCGGAGCGAAGTTTGGCGGAAGTCAAGCGTTTGCGGGCGGCTCGTCCAGATAAGCCGTACCAAGCTTTATTTGGCGTTTTGCAAGGCGCGAATTACGAGGATTTGCGGAAACAAACTGCCGAGTTTTTGGGCGCGATGGATTTTGATGGCTATGGAATCGGTGGCGCGCTGGAAAAGGAAACTATGGCGCAAACTATTCAGTGGGTTAATCAAATTCTGCCTGAAAATAGGCCGCGTCATTTACTAGGAATTTCCGAGCCTGATGATATTTTTGCGGCAATTGAGCAGGGAATTGACACTTTTGACTGTGTGAGTCCGACGCGAGTGGCTAGGAATGGCGCCGCTTATACGCCGTTTGGTCGAGTCAATGTGCGCGGTCAAAAATACCGCGAGATGTTTGCGCCGATTATGGATAATTGCGATTGCTATACTTGCAAGAATTACACGGCGGCTTATCTCTGTCATCTTTTGCACGCTCGTGAGTCGTTGGCTGGAACGTTGTTGTCAATTCATAACGAGCGATTTATCGTTAAGTTGGTTGACGATATTCGTGTCAGCTTGGAGAATGGAACTTTTTACGAGTTTCGCGATTCGTTCTTGGCGAAGTATTATAGTAAGAAATAGACTATTTACAACTGATTGGAAAATCGTTATAATTAAACTCATACGCCGTGAGGTCTTTTTTATGGACTGTACCCGCGTGAAAAATAATAATTAAATTAAGGAGAACTTCTACAAATGGCAGATGCATTTGACCGAAGCAAACCGCACGTTAACGTTGGTACAATGGGCCACGTTGACCACGGTAAGACTACGCTGACTGCTGCGATTACTGCAGTGTTGGCAAAGCGCCTACCAAGCGCAGTTAACAAACCTGTTGCGTACGACCAGATCGACAACGCACCAGAAGAGAAGCAACGTGGTATTACTATCGCGTCTTCACACCAAGAGTATGAATCAAAGAATCGTCACTATGCACACGTTGACATGCCGGGACACGCTGACTACGTCAAGAACATGATCACCGGTGCTGCTCAGGTTGACGGTGCGGTATTGGTTATCGCTGCAACTGACGGCCCAATGCCTCAGACTCGTGAGCACGTTTTGCTTGCAAAGCAGGTTGGTGTGCCAAAGATCGTTGTCTTCTTGAACAAGATGGACATGGCTGATGAAGAAATGGTTGAGCTGATCGAAGAAGAAGTTCGCGAACTTCTTGAAAAGAACGGCTTCGACAAAGACGCTCCAATTATCAAGGGTTCTGCACTTAAGGCTCTTGAAGGTGACGAGAAATACGAAGACGCTATTATGGAATTGGTTGACGCAATGGACAGCTACATTCCAGAGCCAGCACGTGACATGGACAAGCCATTCATTATGCCAATTGAGGACGTCTTCTCAATTAAGGGTCGTGGTACAGTAGCAACTGGTCGTATCGAGCAAGGTGTTGTTAAATTGAACGACGAAGTTGAAATCGTTGGTTTGAAGCCAACTCAGAAGTCAGTTGTAACTGGTATTGAGGCCTTCAAGAAATCTCTTGACCAAGGTCAAGCAGGTGACAACGCAGGTGTCTTGCTACGTGGTATTGAGCGCAGTGACATTGAGCGCGGTCAAGTTTTGGCAAAGCCAGGCACAATTACTCCACATACTGAGTTTGAAGCTGAAGTTTACATCTTGAAGAAGGAAGAAGGCGGTCGCCACACTCCATTCTCAAAGGGCTACAAGCCACAGTTCTACTTCCGCACAACTGACGTTACTGGTGAAGTTGAATTGCCAGCTGACAAAGAAATGGTTATGCCAGGCGACACTGTAACCTTCAAGGTTAAGTTGCTTGCACCAATCGCTATGGAGCAAGGTTTGAACTTTGCTATCCGCGAAGGTGGCCGTACAGTTGGTGCTGGTGTTGTTACAAAGATTAACAAATAATCTTGATAACACAAGCCTAATTAAATCCCCCGAAAATTCGGGGGATTTTTTGATTGCCGCAAGAAGGAGTTAATTGACAAAGCGGTAATGTTTATGGCAGAATAAAGACATCTAATATAAAACAGAAAAAGGAGATTTTGGTGAATAAACAGAAATTGCTAATTGTTGGCGCAGGCGGAATGGTCGGTGCGACGGCGGCTTATGCGTGCGCGTTGCGTAGTGTTATCGAAGAGATTGTGTTGATTGACCGTAATGAGGATTTGGCTTGGGGTCAAGCGGCCGACATTAATGACGCGATGGGAATTGACAGAAATGTCGTGGTTCATACGGGAAATTATTCTGACATCAATGACGATGACATCGTTGTGATTACCGCGGGTGCGCCGCAGCTTCCTGGTCAGACTCGGTTGGAGCTGATTGACGTTAATGCAAAAATTATGCGTGATATCGTGAAGAATATTATAGCGAATGGCGCGAAGCCGTATTTGGTAATTGTCAGTAATCCCGTTGATGTTTTGACTTACGTGGCGCTTAAGGAATCTGGTTTGCCGAAAAATCGTGTGTTCGGGACGGGCACGACGCTTGATACTTCGCGAATGAAGTCGTATTTGGCGGACGCGTTCAATGTTGATAGCAAAGCGGTTGATGCTTATATTTTGGGCGAGCATGGCGATTCATCGTTTTCGACAATTGAGACGGCGCAAATTGGTGAAGTGCCAATTAAGGAATATCCCGGATTTACAGAGGAAATGATTGACGGAATTGAGCAGAAGGTTCGCGACCGAGCTTATCGGGTGATTGAAACAAAGAAATCGACATATTTTGCGATTGGGTTTGTTGTATCTAAGATTGTTTCGGCGCTCCGAAAATCGACACACACGGTTTATCCTGTTTGCTCTTTGGCTGAAGGTGAATATGGATTGAATAATGTTGTGCTTGGATTGCCATCAACAATCAGCAGCGACGGCGTGAAGATTTTGGCGGGCTATCCGCTTACTAAGCGAGAAAAAGAATCGCTGAATAAATCCGCTGGAATTATTGCGGAAATGATTTCTCATCTTGATAAAGCCAAAAATTGCTGATATAATCGCATAGTTAATAATAATTTATCTCGAGAACTCGATTGACTGTAAATAGGGCAATTAGAGGTTACGAGATTGCACATAAGAGGAGGAGCTATGGCTCAAGATACAGGAATTAAAATCCGTATTCGTCTGAAGGCTTATGACCACAAAGTCATTGACCAATCAGCAAAACAAATTATCGACACCGCAATTCGCACAGGTGCTAACGTGGCTGGTCCAGTGCCTTTGCCAACTCGACGCAGCACTTACACTGTCGTAAAGAGTCCGCACGTTTACAAAACTGGTGGTGAATCTTACGAGCGCCGCGTTCATAAGCGTCTAATTGACATTACAAACGCTACACCAAAGACGATTGACAGCTTGCAGAACTTGAATTTGCCAGCTGGCGTTGATGCTGAAATTCGTATGTAATTTAACGATATATAAAATTTCCGCCTCTTGAATGGGGCGGATTTTTTATGCTATAATTTCATTTAGCTTATGACAAAACAAAAAACTCGTACTTATGCTCGCAACCGCTCGAAGTCTAGCGAGCTATTTAGTCGCAAAGGGCGCGAACGCATTTATGACAATGACGGTTCATTTTTCTTGAAATTGGTGGTTTTTGTGATATTAAGTGCGCTGTGGCTTCGTCTAAAAAATCCAGTTGAAGTTGGCGGTTTGGTTGTCCAGGCTATTCCTGTCGGGCTATTTATTGCGTTGCTGCTGGTATTAAAGATTGAGAAATATCAATTCAACCGGAAAATTTGGTACGTCACGATAATTTTCATGGCAATTCTGACCTCGTTTACGCCGGTTGGCGTGATGATTTAGCTTATGCTTACGAAATATTAAGGGATATATTAATAATCTCTGCTATTAATGTAAATACTATGATTGACATTTTAGCTATTTTTTAGTATAATAAAAACATGGAAAACACTAGATCTAACTCTTCGTCGATCCCAACTATTTTAGACGGTATTAAAGCTGCTGATATAAAGGTTAATTATGGGCCGGATCTGCCATCAGATCCAGAGGTTGTAGAGTATTTTGACAAACTACGTCCAGATACTTGGTCTATAATTCCACCAGAAGAGGAGTTGAATCCTCAACAGAGAGAAGCCTTGGCTGTCTTCGGCAATGCTGACAATTTACGGGAAGATCCCGGCTATAAAATCATAACGACTACATCTCGTATGTTAGTAGAGGCAGAGGCAAGACGCCTCAGTAGGCAAAAAACAACACAGGTGGTAGATAAATGTATAAAGTCAGGGATGATTGCTAAAGAAAATAGAGATCGCTTGATAGATAGGCACGCTAAAGTAACTGAAGGGACGATCCTTACTCTGCGCCGTCAAGTGCTCGACGACGAACTAGATGAGGACAGCCTTCTTTGTGAATATCTTCAGCTTGGAGCTTTAAACTTAGGTAGGCTAGCTATACTGGAGTGTCTTGGCTTTAGCAAAGCGAGCGTCCGAGGAGCTATATCATGCGGGAGCATAGATGATTACGAGAGTAAGAAATCTAAAAGTGAAGAGTTTTTTGCCTTAACTGATAAGGAGCGTGAAGAGAAATTAGAAAAGCTTCTTAAACAATCCGAACGTGTAATCAAGCAACGGCGAGCAGACAGAAAAAAGCGCGAACAAGAAGCTGCCCTGGAAGCCGCCTATAAGAAAATGTTCGGGGATGACTTGGAAGAGGCTACTCGGCGGATCGAGAGAGACGCAGAATCACTGCGACAAGATGGCTATACATTACTAGATCTATCAGCAAAGCTTACACGTATTAGAGAGAAGGCCGAGCTCACTAAAGGAAGTCTAGCAGAGCTGCGCCAAGCCTTTCCAGATTTATGTTACCCAAGCGGACTAAACGCGCTTGATTATTTAGCAGAAAAATATTTCGCAGACACAGACACAGAAATAGCAGTGTTGGTTGGCGCTCAAGTTATGGGAACAGGTAAAGTATGCGCTCTTGATACAAACTTAGCAACTATTTATAAAAAATCAGATTCCTCAGAGGGCTGACCCTAGTCGGACTCGTTGACAGTCTATAGCTTCATGTGCTATAATTACGAGGTAATTTCTATTACGCGTAATATCAACTGTTCTCCTTGGTGAATGAGCAGGTCTGGTTATGAACGGGTGTTTATATTTAATATCCTCTCAGAATCCAGAAACCGCACATCATCAGGAGTATTTAAGTGGGAGTGAGGAAAAGTGAAAACACTTCTCGGTACCAAACTTGGTATGACCCAGCTCTTGGCTGAAGACGGCAAAGCCATTCCGGTAACGCTGATCCAAGCCGGCCCTGTCACCGTTACTCAGGTGAAGACTGTCGAAACCGACGGTTACAATGCGGTACAGGTAGCTTTTGGAGAGGGTAAGAACCTGAGCAAGGCCGTGGCTGGACACGTTAAGCCAGCCCAAGTGACCCCGAAACATATTCGGGAATTCCGTGTCGACCAGATTCCAGAGGATCTGAAAGTTGGCAGTGAAATTAATGTTTCCGCGTTTGAAGTCGGCGATTTTGTCGATGCAACCGGAACCAGCAAAGGTAAAGGTTTCGCTGGAACCATTAAACGCCACAACTTTAAGCGTCATCGTAAGACGCACGGTGGTAAAGGTAATACTCGTAAGCCAGGTTCAATTGGCTCGATGTATCCACAAAAAGTTTTCAAGGGTAAGACGATGGCTGGCCATATGGGTCACGAACGTGTTACTGTTAAGAACTTGGAAGTGGCATATGTTGATCCAGAGACCAATCTAATCGGGGTTAAGGGCGCTGTTCCTGGACCACGAAAGGGGCTGATTATTTTAGGAGGTAACAAGTAATGGCAGATTCAACCAAACTTCCTAAAGACATTTTTGCTGTGGAAGTGCCAAATCACGAATTGTTGAAATTGGCATACGACAGCTACTTGGCAAACGCACGCCTAGCTAGCGCTACAACCAAGCAGCGCGGCGAAGTTTCTGGTGGTGGTAAAAAACCATGGAAGCAAAAGGGAACTGGTCGAGCACGTTTTGGCTCAACTCGTAACCCAATCTGGCGCGGCGGTGGTGTGGTATTTGGCCCACGCGGCAACGAAAATTACACTAAAAAATTGTCAAAGACTGCTAAGAAAGTGGCAGTTCGCCAAGCTTTGACCGTAGCTAACGAAGCTAAGAAAATTGTCGTTAAAGATGTTAAGACTACTGGCAAGACCAAGGAAGTCGCAACATTCCTAGCCGACAACAAGTTCGAGCGCCGTGTTCTGATCGTTGTAGATGAGAAGACGCCAGAACTTATGCGCGCTACAAATAATATTCAGAACGTTTTGGTGGTTCGCGCTAATTATCTAAGCGTTTATCACATTCTGAATGCGGATACAATCGTTATAACACCGAAAGCTCTACCTGTAATTACTGCATGGTTGGGTAAGGAGGAAGCGTAATATGAAACAGACGATTATTATCCCACGCGTTAGTGAAAAGGCTTACGCACAGAGCGCTAACGGCGTATATGTGCTGCGAGTTCCACTTAACTTGAATAAGAACGAAATCAAATCAGCAGTAGAAGAACAATTTGGCGTTACTGTAGTTAAGGTTAAAACCTTAGTACAAGACGGCAAAGCTGTACGCTTCTCACGTGGCAAGAATCGTTATCCTGGCACAACAACGCGCAAGGATTGGAAGAAGGCTTACGTGACGCTGAAAGAAGGCGATAAGCTCGATGTGTTTGACGCAGTAGAGCAGCAGATGGAGGAGACCAAGTAATGCCAGTGAAAGCTTACAATCCAACCACTCCTGCTCGTCGCGGCATGACGAGTCAGGATTTGTCAGACATTACAACAAGAAAACCTCTTAAAAGTCTGATTAAAGCTAAAAAGCAAAATGCCGGTCGCAACAACCAAGGTCGAATTACTGTTCGTCATCGCGGAGGCGGCGTTCGTCGTCACTACCGCTTGGTGAACCATAATTTGCCAGCAGGCTTGACCTTGACGATTGAAGAAATCGAATACGATCCAAACCGCTCAGCTCGTATTGCTCGAGTTAAGGATCAGTACAATTTGTACCACTACATCTTGGCTGACACCTCAATGGTTAAGGGTAAAACTATCCGAACTGGCGAAGAAGCTCCAATTGAGGCTTCAAACCGCTTGCCATTGTCAGTTATTCCTGTTGGTACGATGATTTACGCTATTGAGTTGACCGCTGGTAAGGGCGCACAAATGGTACGCGCTGCCGGTGCTAAAGCTCAGTTGATGGCGAAAGAAGGCAACTACGCAACTATCAAATTGCCATCTGGCGAAGTTCGCAAAGTTCGCTTGGAAGCTACCGCTGCTATCGGTGTAGTCGGTAACGTTCAGCACCAAAATGTTAAGATCGGTTCAGCTGGTCGCAAACGCCGCAAGGGTATTCGCCCAACCGTTCGTGGTGTCGTTATGAACGCCGCAGACCACCCACATGGTGGTGGTGACGGTGGTCGCCACGGTACTGGTAAGGCACCACGTACTCCTTGGGGTCAATTGACATTAGGTTATCGAACTCGTCGCCGTAAAGGCTCGAATAAATTAATCGTACGCACGCGTCACGACGCGAAGAGGAAGAGGTAAATCACGATGAGTCGTTCATTAAAGAAAGGTCCATTCGTCGATGTAAAGCTAGCAAAGAAAATTGCTGCTCTTAGCCTTGACGATCGAACCGTTATCAAAACGTGGGCGCGCGCTTCGACTATTACACCAGAGATGGTTGGTCGAACGATTGCTGTTCACAACGGTAGAGTGCACGTACCAGTGCTGATTACCGAAAACATGGTTGGTCATAAACTCGGTGAGTTTAGTCCAACTCGTAAATTCCGTAAACACGGTGGAAAGGATAAGAAGTAATCATGGCTGATACAACTTATACTGTCCGTGCTTACGCAAAAGGTGTCGATCAGGCGCCACGTAAGGTAAGTCTAGTCGCAGCTTTGGTGCGAGGTCGTACTGTAGCTGATGCGCTAGTTATCTTAGAGCACGTTCCAAAGCGCGCTGCTAGCCCAGTTAAGAAGGCTATCGAAAGCGCTAAGGCAAACGCCATCAACAACCACGGCTTGGACGCTAAAAGTTTGATAATTACTACTTTGAGTGTTACTACTGGTACGCGTTTGCGCCGCTTTAAGCCTGCATCACGTGGCCGCGCTTTGCCATTCCAGAAAAAGACTTCAAATATTTTAGTTGAAGTAACTGGCACGGAAAAGCCAAAGAAAGCGCCTGCAAAAAAGGCCGAAGCTAAGGCAGAAGCAAAAACTGCTAAGCCTGCAGCTAAAAAAGCCGCTAAACCGGCAGCAAAAAAGGAGGAGAAGTAAATGGGTCAAAAAGTGAATCCAATCAACTTCCGCCTACAGGTCAATAAGAACTGGAGCTCTCGTTGGTTTACGGCCAATAAAAAAGAGTTTGCAGAGGCGATTCGTCAGGATCACGAAATCCGCGAGTTGATTGAAAAGAAATTTGCCTCACGCCCAACTATCAATCGCATTGAGATTGAGCGTAGCGCTAACTTGATCACGATTACAATTCACACGGCAAAAGCTGGTGTTGTTATCGGTCGCGGTGGTGCTGGCGTGAACGAATTGAAGAAGCAAGTTGAGAAGATTGCTGGCCAGCCAGTTCGTATCAACATTGAAGAAGTTCGCCGTCCAGAATTGGCAGCCAAATTGGTAGCTGAGAATATCGCTCGCCAATTGGAGCGCCGAATCAACTTCCGCCGTGCAACTAAAATGACCGCACAAAACACCATGAATGCTGGCGCGAAAGGTATTCGTATTGAGGTGGCTGGTCGTTTGAACGGTGCTGAAATGGCACGTCGCGAAAAGGTAATTGAAGGTTCAGTGCCTCTACACACCTTGCGCGCTGATATTGACTTCCACTGTGCTCGTGCTCAGACACCAGCTGGTATCATTGGCGTGAAAGTGTGGATTTATAAGGGAGAAAGGAGTCGCTAAATGCTGTTACCAAAGAAAACTAAGCACCGCAAAGTGCGTATTGGAAAAAACCGCGGTCAAGCAACTCGTGGCAATTACATCGCGTTCGGCGACTTTGCATTGCAATCACAATCAAACGAGCGCATCAACTCCCGCCAAATCGAGTCTGCTCGTCAGGCGATGACTCGTTACATCAAGCGTGGTGGTAAGATTTGGATTCGAATCTTCCCTCACACTCCAGTTACCCGAAAGCCACTTGGCTTGAAGATGGGTGGCGGTAAAGGTAACCCAGAGTTCTTCGTTGCTAAGGTAAAGGCTGGTACTGTTCTGTTTGAGATGCAGGGCGTTTCAGAGGAAGTTGCTCGCGAGGCAATGCGTCTGGCTAGCCATAAATTGCCAGTCAAATGTAAGTTCATCAAGCGGGAGGACGCATAATGGCTGAAACGAAGAAATCTGTTAAAGCAGCAGTTGTTAAGACGATTGACGACTTGAAGAAGGAATTGGCTGAAAAGCGAAACGACCTACTTCAAGCAAAGCGTTCTCACTCTGCTGGCGAATTAGTTAATCCAAAAGCGTTGCGTTCACTCCGAAAGGAAATTGCACGCCTGCTGACACAAATTAATAATACAAAGGAGAGCAAGTAATGGCCCGACGAACATTGATTGGCGTCGTAACGAGTGCCAAGCGCGACAAGACCATCACTGTGACGGTCACTAGCCGCGAAACGCATCCGCTATACGGCAAGCAGTACACCGTGACTCGCAAATACACTGCTCACGATGAAACCAACGAAGCAGGTGAAGGCGACAAGGTGCAGATCGAAGAGACTCGCCCAATTTCCAAGACTAAGAGCTTTACTCTAGTTAAGGTGATTGAAAAGTCTCGCGGTTCTATCAAACTAAAGGACGAAGTTTCTGGCGAAACTAAGGAAGAGGCCAAGGAGGACGACAAATGATCCAACAAGAATCTCGCCTTAAGGTAGCCGACAACTCAGGCGCTAGGGAAGTTTTGTGTATTCGCGTTCTTGGCGGTACACGACGCCGTTACGCTCGCGTTGGCGATGTAATCGTCTGTTCAGTAAAAGACGCTAGCCCAACCGGTAATGTTAAGAAAAAATCTGTTGTTAAGGCTGTAGTTGTTCGTACTCGCGATCAAATTCATCGCAAAGACGGCTCAACAATCTGTTTTGACGACAACGCCGTAGTGATTATCAACGATGACAAGCAACCAAAAGCTACTCGTGTCTTCGGTCCAGTTCCACGCGAACTTCGCGATATGGGCTACATGAAGATCGTCAGCTTAGCTCCGGAGGTACTCTAATGGCTCGAATTCATAAAGACGATACCGTAAAAATTATTGCTGGTAAAAATAAAGGCACAACTGGTAAAGTCCTGAAAGTTAACACAAAAGATCAAACTGTTTTGGTCGAAGGTGTTGGCGTTGGACATCGTCACGTTAAGCCAAGCCAGTACAATCCAAAAGGTGGCAAGAAAGATATTCACGTACCAATGGATATCAGCAAAGTCGCTTTGGTTGTTGATGAGAAATCAGGCAAAACCAGTCGGGTTGGTTTAGTAAAGAATGCTGACGGCGGCAAAACTCGTGTTGCTCGCCAGGTAAAAAATAAGGAGATTAAATAATGGCAGAAAAGAAAACTGTCGTGCCAGCTCCTCGCTTGAAAGCCTTGTATCAAGGAACTTACCTTAAGGAACTACAAGCCGAATTGAATCTAAAGAACGTGCATGAAGTGCCAGCTTTGGAAAAGATTGTCGTGAGCGTTGGTACCGGCAAAAAGAAAGATGACAAGCGTCATTTTGAAATTGTCAAAAACACTGTCGAGAAAATTACCGGTCAAGCACCAGTAGCTCGACAAGCTAAAAAATCAATCGCGACATTTAGCATTCGTAAAGGTATGGGTGCGCCAATTGGTGTTAGCGTAACTTTGCGCGGCGCTCGTATGTACGAGTTTATGGATCGTTTGATTAACGTTGCTTTGCCTCGCGTTCGTGACTTCCACGGCGTTGGCTTGAAGTTTGATAAAGGTGGCAATTATAATCTCGGCATTACCGAGCAATCGATTTTCCCAGAATTGACATTTGAGGAAACTCAAGTTTTGCACGGCTTGCAGGTTACATTTGTTATCAAGAACGGCAACAAGGAAGCTTCTAAGGCGTTGCTAGAAAAATTCGGCATGCCGTTTGAGAAGAAAGGAGGCGTCAAGTAATGGCTAAGAAATCAATGGTCGCTCGTGATAAGAAGCGTATGAAGATGATTGCCAAGTTTGCAGCGAAGCGCGCTGAGTTGAAAGAACTTGGCGACTTCGATGGTTTGCAGAAGTTGCCTCGCAATTCTAGCCCAACCAGGCACAAGAACCGTGATAGCATCTCTGGTCGCCCACGCGGCTACATGCGTCAATTCGGCTTGAGCCGTATCAATTTCCGCGAAAAAGCAGCCAAGGGTGAAATCCCAGGCATAACAAAGAGTAGTTGGTAAGAAGGAAAGGAGATTAGAATATGTCTATGCAAACTACAGACCCAATCGCCGACCTTCTGACTCGCATCCGTAATGCGAAATTGGTTGGCAAAACGGAAGTTCGTGTTCCGTCCAGCAAGATGAAGAAAGTCATCGCTGAGCAATTAGTCAAAAACGGCTACTTGGCAGATGTCAAGCTGGAAGACGCTAAGCCTCGTGGCGTGTTGGTAGTTACTATCAATGAAAAAGGAACTAACAGCACTATCAACGAAATTACCCGCATCTCAAAACCTGGTCGTCGCGTTTACGTCGGCGCTAGCGAGATTCCAAAGGTGAAAAGTGGCCGCGGTTTGGTACTTATCTCAACCTCAAAAGGCGTCATGACTGGCGCTGAAGCAGCCAAGGCTAAGCTTGGCGGCGAATTGTTGTTGAAGGTTTACTAAGCCTCGCGCGAATCAAATAAACGTCCTCATTGCAGGGCGTTTATTTTTATATCTATCTACACAGAGATAGTATAATAGTGATGTGATCGATCTTAAAAATGTGTCTTATGAAACCAATAGTCGAGAATTGTTTAGTGATGTAAACTTTGTTATCAACGCTGGAGACAAGATTGGACTAGTTGGTCCAAATGGCGCCGGGAAAACTACTTTATTAAAAATAATAAACGGAGATATCCAGCCTACGTCAGGTGATATTATTTCGAGTGGTGAAGAAATAGGTATTTTACCACAAAACCTGAATAAATGGCTCGACAAGACAGTTTATGATTTTATAGAAGAGGTGACCGGTGTTAAGTTGGCTAGAGAAGAATTTGATTATCAGTGCGAGAGGTTAGCTCAAGAGGCTAATGAAAAGACGCTATTAATTTATGGCGAAGCTCTGGAGAGGTATGAAAAATTCGAAGTAGCAAATTTTGACACGACGATTAAAAAGGCTTTATCGCGAGCAGATCTGGATGATATTGATCCGGATAGATGTCTGAATACATTTTCTGGGGGACAACGCACCCGGATAGCTTTGGCGGCAGTTTTTGCGTCTCGTTATGATCTAATTTTGCTTGATGAGCCAACTAATAACCTTGATGATAGTGGAGTAATTTTGCTTGAAGATTTTATCGACAATTCGCCAGCTTCATTTTTGATCGTGTCTCATGATCGGCATTTTTTACGTAACACTGCGGAACGGATTGTAGAATTGACTGGCGGCAAGGGTGTGAATAAGTACAATCTTGGTTACGATGAATATATTGAAGCAAGACGTGAAGCTCGTCAAGCAATGACTGATCGCTATGAGCAATATGAAAAGGAGAAAAAGCGACTATATCGTGTTGCGCGGGATGCGAGAATTCGTGCGAATTCGGCCAAAGCTAGCTATAAAAAATCGGACAGTGACAAGTTAAATGATAATTTTCGTAAAGAGCGCGCATCTTCAAATATTGCAGGGGCGGCTGGAGGTGTAGAGTCTCGTCTGCGACAATTGAATGAACCTGAGAGAGTGGAGGATGAAATTGCTATTAAGTTTGCTTTCGATGAAGTATCATCTAAGAAGCATAGCCTTATTTCTGTGCAATCGCTAAGTATTTCACATGATGGAGAGAAGATGATAGGGCCCGTTACTTTTAATGTACGTCCTGGTAATAAAATATTGATCCAAGGGGAGAATGGTGCAGGAAAATCTTCGCTCCTCAATTTTATTATGGGAAATAATACACCCGAGTATCATCGCGGAGAAATAAAAAAAAGGCGAAAATACAAAAATAATATACATGAATCAGTCGCAATCATTGCCGCTTAAAGACAACTCGCCTTTGGATAATTTGCGGTATTTATCGCCAAAGATTGAATTACACGACGCGATCAATATATTAATTCGTTTTGGTCTGGATAAACGAACAATCTCTTCGACAAAAGCAATAGACCTCAGCGGTGGCGAACGAGCTAAAGTTTTGCTTGCTGCTATGTCAACGAACTCTCCTGATCTTATCATCCTGGATGAGCCGACGAATAACCTTGATATTCCTACGATTGAAGCTTTGGAACTGGCGCTAGGTCAGTATAGAGGAGGCGTTGTGATAGCGTCTCATGATCAAGACTTTATCGAAAATATAGGGATAACGGAGAAAATTAAAATATAAAAAAGACTTGACGGAATAGCTTTTACTATTATTAGATAAAATTAATATTAAGATGATTCAGCATTTGAATGCTTAGGAGAAGCAGGAAGTGATAAAAGGACTACAATAATATCTCCAATTGAAAATGTTATAGTATCTTGTAATAAAATTCAGTCATCAGGCAATTGCAAAGGCGGCAAAGACTCGCCAAAATATGCTTTGTTTGGATGTGATGATATCAATTCTACTGCTTTTTGTATATTATAATTTAACTAAGGGGTAATTTTATGATAGTTAAAGAATATGGAAAATCTAATAAAGATATTATTATGTTATTACATGGTGGTGGATTATCATGGTGGAATTATGAAGAAGTGTCAGAAATATTAAAAAGTAATTATCATGTAATATTACCAATATTAGATGGTCATTCAGGAAGCGATAGAGATTTTACTTCTATTGAAAATAATGCGAATGAAATAATTGAATATATTGATAATAATTATAACGGAAATGTTAAACTTATAGGAGGACTTTCACTAGGAGCACAAATTTTATTAGATATATTGTCAAAAAGAGACAATATATGTGAATATGCAATAATTGAAAGTGCTTTAGTGTGTCCAATGAAAATGACAAATAAACTTATAGAATCATCAATTAATGTGTCTTATGGACTTATAAATAAAAAGTGGTTTTCTAAACTTCAATTTAAAAGTTTAAAAATAAAAGAAGAATTATTTAATAAGTATTATATTGATAGTTCTAATATAACAAAAGATAATATGATTTCATTTTTAAAAGCTAATTCCAATTATCATCTTAAGAATATAAAAACTAACAAATCAAAATCAATAGTGGTAGTAGGAAGTAAAGAAAGACCAATTATGATTAAATCTGCAAAAATAATACACGATGAATTAATTAATAGTGAATTAGAAATATTAAGTGGTTATTATCATGGAGACTTAAGTATTAATCATCCAAATGAATATGCAGAAAAAGTTAAGAAATTGATAAAATAACTGTTCGGAAAATTTTAGTAAACACAAGCAGTTTGAAGAGTAAATATGATGAGATCTGAAAGGTTCTTATTTTTATGTCTTTAAATCATATTCACTCTAAAAAGTTTGTAGTGTTAAGAATGGTAGTAGTATAATTATCTCTATTGCAAATGGCTTTTTACGCCCAGAGGATCAATATATAATTCCAGGAACAGAATTTATTGATATTTATAGAGGTTTTGATATAGTAAAAAAATTGTCAACGGAACTTCGTAATAATTGTTTTGAAAATATTAGATTTTTTCCTACAAATGTAGAACTTTTTTATCAGCTAAGGTAAAAAAAAATGATGTTAAATTTTAAAGGAAGTACTAAATGATTGAACAGAAAACATTCGGCCAGAAAGTAATAGAATTTAATAAAAAATTATCTAAAATATCAATGGAATTACCGGATGGTTTTAAAATTATAAATCCGTTTAATGGAAATCAAAAAGAAATAGTAAATGAAATTTCAACAACGTTCTACAAAAGGTTTTACAATGATTGTAATAAACGTCGTATAATATTAGGAAGTTCACCAGCACGTCGAGGAACAGCTGTTACGGGGGTGCCATTTGAGGATGCGGAACATCTTCAAAAAGAAACTGGTATTTTGATTGATAAGTTTTATATTAACAAATCGTCTTCAGGTTTTTTATATGATGTAATTGAAAAATATGGTGGATGCAAAAAGTTTTATTCTGATTTTTATATGAATTTTGTCTGTCCTGTTGGTATAGTTAGAGCCAATTCAAAGGGGAATGAGGTTAACTGCAATTATTATGATAGTAAAAAATTGCAAGAAACATTGTATTCTTTGATTGTTAGTTCAATACAGGCACAAATTGATTTTGGAATCGATACTTCTGTGTGTTATTGCATAGGAAGTGGAGATAATTATACATTTTTATCTAAAATAAACAAAAAATATAATTTTTTTGATGAAATCATACCTTTGGAACATCCGAGATTTATAATGCAGTATAATTCTAAACATAAATATGAATATTTTGAAAAGTATTTGACAGCTTTAAAGCAAAATCATGGCAAAGAAAAGGAGATAACATATCGTTAATAAAAATTTTAATGAAACATTAATACATGATGAGTTGTTCAAAAAGATTGATTATGTTATTTTGTTGCTGAAGGTTTACTAAGCCTCACGCAAATCAAATAAACGTCCTCATTGCAGGGTGTTTATTTTTTATGATAAACTTTTATCATATGGGAGCTGGAGTGCTAAAAGACATAAAGTCGGCATACCGAGTAGCGGTAAAGGGATTAGTGCGTGATGAATTAGGTAGACTGCTGTTCGTTCAAGAGAGAAGTGATTCATGGGACCTTCCTGGCGGTGGGCTGGAACATGGCGAGGATATTACAGAAGCGTTGAAACGAGAGTTTCTGGAAGAACTAGAGACAGATATCGAAGTGGCTGTAGAAAATCCCTTGATTATTCCAACTTGGAATACAAAGTTTGACGACCCCGTTTTGATTATTGCCTACAAAGTTACTCTATTAACGATACCTCGTAAAACAGATGAAGTTTCAAACTTTAGCTATTTTGATATTCATGAAATCAAGCAAGAAAAGCTGGATTCTACGCTGATTGGCAATCTTTCAAAGATATATCAAATTGACCGATAGTACTCTCGAGAGAAATATTTCTATGCTTTCCATACGGCAGACAGCACTGAAGATGCTCTCATGTCGCTCTGTGCTATAAAAGAAAACGCAGGACACTTTCTGACACCCGGGGATATAAAATATAATAGATTAGGCTGGCTAGCCCAGGCAATAAATTTAGGAGATATCATGGATACCATAAGAAAAACTATCAAAGCACGCACCTGGAAGGACGGTAAAGAAATTCACCCAGAAGATCAGGCTCTTCCAGTAAATCAGGTGTATGCTTGGCTTTTTACTCACGATAATAAAATAGCTATCGTCTCTAAAGATGGTCGAAAGTGGCAGCTGCCCGGTGGAAAACCAAATAAGAACGAGACTTACTTGCAGACCATTGTACGTGAAGTGGCTGAAGAGACGGGAATTAATACAGACAGCGTGTCTAGTCAGTATAAGTTCTTTGGCTATTACGATATCTTGGAAACAGATAGATTAAAAAATGATGACGAGTACTTACAGCTTAGGGTTAGTCTGAAACTTAGTAAGAATGCCGATGAGTATATCTTACATCAACAGAACGAGGACGAAGAACAAATGCAGGAAGAACAGATACGATATGCTAAATTTGTAACAGTTGATGAACTCACACAACACATTCCATGGGCAAGTGAGAGCGCGGAGTTGCAGGCCGCTATACAGAGCCAAATAAATTTTCCTGTATCACACTAGCACATTTTTCGACCGCAACCTCATGTCCGAGTAAATATCCATTACGCTTCAACTTCGGCAGTTCGCGCACTTCGTGAAACATCATATTAAGTTCGGGCACGAAAAATAATTCCCGAAACGGCATTCCTTTGAGCCGTGATTCCTCGCGTGACTCAGTTAAGATAACGCCAGAATTTTCTCCAAAAATTACCTCCTCACGACCATCAGGAAAATTTATTACAAGACACGTCGTGTATTGTGCTCGTCTGTTTGCCTTATTTTCAAGCTTCTTCAGACAATAATCTACGATTTCTTGATCGCTCATTTCGTGACCATTCCAGCGTCTTGTAAATACGCCAGGCTCGCCATTTAGGGCGTCAATCTCCATGCCGGAATCATCGGCAATAATTATCAGGTTTTTATCATTTTCATGTAAATGATTCCTTGTGTGTCGCGCCTTCAATAGGGCATTTTGTTCAAATGTCGTGCCTGTTTCTATGCAGTCAGGCATTTGATAGTCTAAATCTGCCAACGAAATAATTGACGTCTGCGGAGCGAATTTATGAAACGCGGCGACAAATTCTGCGTATTTGCCTGGGTTTCTGGTGGCGAAAAGTATAGTTGCTGTCATTGAGTATGATTATATCAATTATCATAAATATCGAAAAATTGCTAATTTGACGGCATTATAATATTATCAAACCAAGCAATGATAATTTCATCCATATACAAAACAGCCGATAACGACGGACTAATCGCTCATATTTATGAACATTTATTAGCTCAGTACGTTTTGAAGCGTCTTCAAGACAATGAGTTCTTTATTCTGAGCGATATCATACTGTCCGCAAAAACATATGGCGACACTTGTTTTATAGATGCTGAATTATATAGTCCGGAAGCGAAAAAGACATACGACGAGGCATTGCGAGAGTTTGATAAATTAGTCATTCCAGAAGATGATATTTTGAGGGCTGCTGGCGAGTGTGGAATAGAAATGAATCGAAATATAGTAGAAGTCGACCGAAGTGAACTGAGTAAAAAGCTACGCGAAGTTCAGATTTCTCTGTGGCGTAAGCAAATTGATATGGCGTATCGTAAGGCTCACGATGAAAGCTCTGTTAATACGCTTTTTCGTACTTCGTATATAAAATACAGTAAAGAGTCTGACGATCTTTTTCGTGAATGCGTTCTGGAGTATTCAATTGATGAAAGTCACATACAGACGCCTGTTGATCAAGCTCTGGCGGCAATTGTTATGCAGATTGTGGCTCTCAATTTCTTGACGGTCGTGCGAGAAAAATATACAGTGTATGATCGTGGCGATCAGTGGTCGGAGGCGTCAATTTCGGTTGGATACAGAATGTTTCTTGGACTATTGAAGAAAGATGACAAAATAATTAATCAATTGAGTTATGATTTCTTAGAATATATAAAAATTTTATCGTCGTCCGTCTTTTGTGATAATTTACAAAAAGCTCTTGTTCGATGTTCGGATAATCATAAACAGGTTATATTAAATAGGAGTACGCTAAATGCGATCCTTGGAGGGTGTGTTATTGGCGGCAAAGGTTGGTTGGAAATGGCGGATAGTGCTCGAATAAGGCAAATGGTTAATTCAATCGAGTTGGATATATATGAGGTTAATTCGTAGCTTGAAAACCTTGCTTTTTACCCCTAATCTGTGTTAAAATACTGAAGTTAATATCAAATCACACGAAAGGTGAGTAATGAGTCTGAGTCGAATCGGAAAACTGCCGGTGATTATTCCGGCCGGTGTGACAATCACGGTTGACTCTGGTGATGTGGTCGTTAAAGGACCAAAGGGTGAATTGAAGCAATTCATCACACCAGCAGTTGAGGTGAAAGTCGAAGACGGACAAGTCACGGTACATCCTAAGGACGAGTCCAAAGTAGCCCGTAGTCAGCATGGCCTGATGCGCGCGCTAATTAACAACATGGTAATCGGTGTAACCAAAGGCTATGAAAAGCGCCTAGAGGTTAACGGTGTTGGTTTCCGTGTTGGCTCAAGCAACAATGAGCTAGAAATGGCACTTGGATTTTCACATCCAGTCAAATACAAAGCCCCAGAAGGCGTAACTGTTACCAACGAAAAAATGATTATCGTTGTTAGCGGTATCAATAAACAACAAGTCGGCCAAGTTGCAGCGGAAATCCGCGCACTGAAGAAGCCTGAACCATACAAGGGTAAGGGTATCAAGTACGTCGACGAGCAGATTTTGCGTAAAGCAGGAAAGACAGGTAAGTAATCATGGCTGAAAATAAGAAGCTACTCAACCGCGCTCTTCGCAAAAACCGCGTTCGCGCTAAGGTTTCAGGTACAGCAGAGCGTCCACGCTTGACAGTTACTATTAGCAATTTGCATGTTAGCGCGCAATTAATTGACGATGTGGCTGGTAAAACATTGGCTGCAGCAACTACAGTTGGAACAAAAGCAACTGGCACGATGACTGAAAAAAGTGCTGCTATCGGTACTGAAATTGCTAAGAAAGCAAAGAAAATTAAGATTAGCGCAGTAGTGTTTGATCGCAATGGTCGTCAATACGCTGGCCGTCTAAAGGCTTTGGCTGACGCTGCGCGCCAAGAAGGATTGGAGTTCTAGTATGGCAGAGCAAGCTGCAAATACTACCCCACGTGCAGAAGGTCGTCGACCTCGAAATCCACGTGGTGGTCGCCGCGATGACCGGCGAAATGTGCGCGATGACGCACCAAAAGAATTTGAAGAATTGGTAATCAACATTGACCGCGTTTCTCGCGTGGTTAAAGGTGGTCGCCGCTTCCGATTTAAGGCTTTGGTGGTTGTTGGTAACCGCAAAGATAAAGTTGGTGTCGGTGTTGCTAAGGGTGCAGATGTTCAAGCTGCAGTCGCTAAGGCTACATCAGTCGCTAAAAAGCACCTAATTACATTGCCATTAAACGGCGAAACAATCCCGCACGACAGCGAAGTTAAATTCTCTGGCGCACGCGTATTGATCAAGCCAGCCGCTCCTGGTACTGGTATTATCGCTGGTGGTGTAGTTCGCCAAATTATCGGTGTAACAGGTGTTCGTAACCTATTGACCAAATCTCTTGGCTCAACCAACAAGGTTAACATTGCTTACGCGACTATTGAAGCTCTAAAGTCATTAGTTCCACGCGATCAATGGCTAAGCGCTCAGCCTGTAAAAAAGGTTGCTAAAAAGGAGGCTAAATAATGAAGTACAATGATCTCCAAGTTTCAGCAAACAGGAATAAAAAGCGTGTTGGTCGCGGTATTGCTGCTGGTCAAGGTAAAACTGCTGGTCGCGGTACTAAAGGTCAGAATGCCCGAACAGGTAAGAAGCTTCGCGTAATGTTCCAGGGCGGTCAGCGTCCACTAGCCCAAGCTGTGCCAAAGGCTCGCGGATTTAAGAGCTTGCGAACTCCAGCACAAGTTGTGTACATGGATCATTTGAACGCATTTGACGGCAAGACTGTTGACAATGCTTTGCTGTTCACTGAAGGCTATATTGCAACTCCTTTCCACACGGTTAAGGTGATTGCTCGTGGTGAATTGAAGGCTAAGGTTGACTTGAAAGTACAAGCTGCCTCAGCTTCAGTTGTTGCTGCCATCGAAAAAGCCGGTGGCTCATTCGAGAAAGTAGCTACACCTCTACGCCAAAGCGCGAAAGAAGCTGAAGAGAAATAATTTTTTTCTCGATAACGATAAATCCCCTTCGAAAGAGAAGGGGATTTTCTTTTGCTTTGATATTCTGGACTATTTTTCGCTACATTCTTGCGGCACGACTAGATAAATAGTCACGTTCCTGTCGGCGGTATCATCGCTACTGTCATGATTGGCAATTTTCGGTTCAGAGATAATAATCTTATTCTCAGGAAAACCTTGCGAAACTAAGCCTTGCTTGACTTTATCGGCGCGCTCCATGGCTAATTTTGTGCCAGCACTTGTCTTTGAACTTTCGTACGTCTGACCGACCAGCTCAATTGAAAATTCCTTTTGACTATTTGATTTGTATAGCGACCCCAGTTTAGCTAGTTCGTCAACGGCAATTTCTTCGTATGTATATTGCGTCGAATCCGCATTGAAGAAAACATTTTTAAAATTATATTTACCGTCGCTAAGCGTAAAATAGCCGTCTTTCATATAGTCATAGCCAGCTTTTCGAAAATCAGCAGACGTTAAACATTTTGAATTTGATTTAGCTAAATTCTGCTTTTTGTCTTCGTTTTTCTTCTCATCCTTAGGTTTGACTGCTTCTTTGCGCGAAATATTCGTGTCTTTTGAAGGAGCGGTTTTATTTGACATAAGAACAATTGCCACCACTATTCCGATTATCGCCAGCACTCCCACGATTGCCAATGTAACCCATAGCCATAATTTACTTTTCTTTGGTGGATAATTTTGGGGAAATTCTGGGTTTGGCGGTGGCGTAATTGGCGGAGTTGATGGGATTTCAGGTTGCTGCTGCATATAATACCTCGTTTACGTTATATTATTGACTCAATTATAACGCATACGCTTTTATGTTTTTAGTATGGAAATATCCGCTCAGGTAATGTATAATTAACAGAGTTAAGAATTGTTAGTGACTATGAGGGGCTAAAACATGAATTGGAGAATAATTTTCCGCTCGCTGAAAAATAAAGATATGCAAAAACGACTATTTATTGTCGTGGGAATAATCGTTGTTTATCGATTATTAGCGCACATTCCAGTGCCATTGGCGGAACCAACACAACTGCGTAACGCGATTTCGTCGGTGCTTGGGCAATCTGACCTCGGTGGAATTTTGAACTTGCTATCTGGCGGTGCGTTGTCGAGCTTCTCTCTGGTGTTGGTTGGTCTTAGCCCATTTATTACCGCTAGTATTATTATTCAGCTTCTGACCAAAGCCATTCCAAGGCTTGAGGAACTACATAAAGATGGTGAATCTGGACGTCGAAAAATTCAGCAATGGACGCGTGTTATTACTGTGCCGCTTGCTATTGTCCAGTCAATCGCTTTCATCTTCATCTTAAGGCAAACAGTTCTTCAAGGCGGTAGTACGACATTAGCCGACCCTACGATGATGGAATGGATCGTTTCAATTACTTCAATGACAGCAGGATCTGTTCTTCTGATGTGGCTTGGCGAGTTAATTACAGAACAGGGAATCGGTAATGGTATTTCTATCGTAATCTTCGCTGGTATCATTAGCCAATTGCCACAAATGCTCGCGTCATTAATTTCATCATTATTCAACACCTCATCTGGCAGCTTGAACGTCTTCAACTGGTTTACTCTCCCTGTAAACCCAGTTATGTTCTGGACTATATTAATCATGTCAATCGCCGGACTTATCGTCCTTTACTTCCTAGTTAAAATCAACGAAGCTCAGCGCGTCATTACAATTAACTACGCAAAGCGCGTTCATGGAAACAGTAATTACGGCGACGTAAAAAGCATTTTGCCGGTTAAGTTGATTGCTGCGGGAGTTATTCCGGTCATCTTCGCGGTTGCATTCCTAAGCTTGCCGCAATTCGTTGGTCAAGTTATGAAAGCGTCTGGTAACGCCGATCTTCTGCCGACCGCCAACAAGCTTATCACTTGGTTCCAAGCTCCAAACGCCGGCTCATTCACCGGCAGTACCGCAGAAGCATTTATTTACCCAACGCTATACTTTATCCTGGTTATCGCCTTTACATATTTCTATACTGGAATCGTCTTTAACGCTAACGAAATTGCCGAAAATCTGCAGAAGCAAGGCGGATTTATTGAAGGTGTGCGTCCAGGCGCTCAGACTGAAAAATACCTTATGAGAACCGTCAATCGCTTGATTTTGTTCGGCTCAATTGTCCTGGGAATCGTGGCTATTTTGCCATTCGTCGCGGAATATCTCACGTACAATTTAACAGGCTTGCAAGGTTTGCGTTTGTCAATCGGCGGTACAGGAATCTTGATTGTCGTATCAGTTGCCCTTGAGACTCTGCGACAAGTCAACTCTCGTGCGCTGATGGTTACATATGACGATTTCGATCCAGACGAGCTGCTTGATAACGACAAAAAGAAGAGCAAGAAGCGTCGTTTGTTTAAGAAAAAATAATTGACATTAAAAATCCCCGCCGAAAAGCGGGGAATTCTTTTTTTGTGAATGGATTATCGTATTTTGTAATCGTAAGATAAATTGTCGCCAACTTTTTTCTCATTTTGGCAGACTGGCGCAATCTCATTACTAATATTATTTTCATCAACCATCTTACAGCTCGGAATTTCAAATAGGTTAAATTGATTGGTTGGGGAAATCGCCTTCCATCCGTTATCTTGCTTAACTGCGAACATTCGCGCCGCAGAATTGCCGCAGCCATAGCCTAGTAGTAATTGTTTCTCATCCTGGGAATGGGCAATTACCGCAGTTACGCCGTTGTTATCCTTACAGCCCGACTTTTTTACGTCTGCTTTCAGAAAATCGCGAATCTCTTGTGTGACTGAATCGTTGCGAATAACTAATTTATCTCCTTCAATTCGGAAGCCTAGAGAACCCAAGTTCACGGATCCACCGTCAACATTTTCGACTGTTTGAAACGTCTTGTCGGAAGTTTGGTTGGCGTGTAATAAAATTACGCCAATAACTATTACTATCAAAGCCGTCGCCAGACCGATTAGCACCGCGGTCATTGTCTTATTTTTCGATTTTGTAACCTTAAAGTTTGCTGGTTTTTTCTTGCTTGCCATAAAAATCCTTATGTTAAATTTGATGACTCAATTATAGCACGCAAATTTACAGCGAAAACCCCTTGTCAAACTGTATTTAGTACTGTATAATTGACAACTGTAACTTATGGCGAGTCAAAAGGAAGTCATCAAAATGGTAGGAAAGGTAGTGGAAGCACTGCCTAATACTCAATTTAAGGTGGAACTGGAGAATGGCCATAGTATCATCGCGCACATTTCAGGACGAATGCGCAAGCATTATATTCGTCTAGTGCCTGGTGATAAGGTTGAGGTTGAGATGACCCCTTACGATCTTACAAAGGGACGAATCAGCTTCCGCCTACGTGACGATCGACCTCAAGGTCGGTAGTTAAATATTAACGGTAATCTCGGGTTTACTCGGGAAGGGAGATTTAAGCACTTTATGAAAGTTCGTGCAGGTGTGAAAAAAATCAGTCCCGATGATAAGTTCGTTCGCCGCAAAGGCCGACTATATATCATCAACAAGAAAAAACCTAAGAATAAGCAAAGGCAGGGTTAAGCATGGCTCGAATTGCTGGGGTAGTTATCCCAACAGAGAAGCAGGTGCAAATTGCGCTCACCTATATTTACGGTATTGGGCCAAAGCACGCTTCGAGCATCCTTGCGGCGGCTAAAATTGAGCCGACCACTCGGGTGAAAGATCTCACCGAGGCTGAAGAAAACAAGATTCGCGAAATTATTGACAGCGAATACACCGTTGAAGGTGATCTCCAGCGCTTGGTGACAAATAATATTAAGCGCTTGAAGGATATCAACGCCTATCGCGGTCTTCGCCACAAAGCAGGACTGCCAACACGCGGACAGCGGACTCGTACGAATGCACGAACTCGCAAGGGTCGCGCCATCGCCGTGGGCGGTACACAACCAAAAGCAGCAAGTAAGACCTAAAGAAAGGACTAAGAAATGGCAGACGCAAAATCTACCAAGAAGAAGCAGCGCCGATCAGTCCCAGCTGGTCAGCTGCATATTCAGGCAACATTTAACAATACTATCGTTACTTTTTCCGACAAGAAGGGTAACGTGCTAACCGCTTCATCAGCTGGTGCATGTGGTTTCCGTGGAAGTAAAAAAGGTACAGCCTATGCTTCACAGGTTGCTGCTGAAAAAGCTGCTGAAGCTGCGAAATCTCAATACGGCTTGAAGTCTGTTGACGTTTTCGTGAAAGGTGTCGGCTTGGGTCGTGACGCCGCTATTCGTGCGGTCAGCGCCTTCGACATCTCAGTAGAAAGCATTAAGGACGTAACTGGCGTGCCTCACGGTGGTGTTCGTCCACGAAAGGCACGGAGGGCATAATTATGGCACGAGATAATTCACCAATTGTCAAGCAAAGCCGCCGCGAAGGTTATGCGCTTCATCCAAAAGCACATAAAATTTTGGCGAAAAAATCTGGCATTCCAGGTCAGCACGCACATGGTCGTCAGAATAAGCCAAGTCTATACGCTACACAGCTTCGTGAAAAGCAGAAGGTTCGTCGCTTGTATGGTCTAGTCGAGAAGCAGTTTGCTCGCTTGATGAAAGAAGCAACACGCGCTCAAGAAGGTTTGGCGGGCGAAAACTTGTTGAAGCTATTAGAGCGCCGTTTGGATAACGTCGTTTATCGTTCTGGATTTGCCGTATCACGTCGCGCAGCTCGTCAACTAGTTAGCCACGGACACTTTGAATTGAACGGCCGACGCGTCGATATTCCATCGATTCGCGTTAAAGCTGGCGATGTCATCACAGTTCGTCCAAAGAGTACCAAGTCAGAGTACTTTACACGAATTGACGATGTAATCAACAATTCAGTCCAAGGCCCACTAAGCTGGCTAAAAGCGGATAGCAAGAAGCTGAAGATTGAAGTAACTGGTTTGCCAAAGCGCGAGGAAGCAGAAGCTGACATCAACGAGCAATTAATTGTTGAGTATTACTCACGATAAAAGAAGGGTTAGGGAAGAATTATGGCAAAAGCAATTTACAATCCAGCACTCGCGAGCGTTGATGACATTTCAGCAAACAGTGCTACTTTTCTAATCGAGCCACTTCACCCAGGCTACGGTAATACTCTTGGTAACTCATTGCGACGCGTTCTATTGTCAAGCGTTCGCGGTGGCGCGGTTGTAGCTTTCAGGATTGAGGGCGCAACTCACGAGTTTACTACTGTTGAAGGCATCAAAGAAGATGTTGTCGACATTATGTTGAACTTGAAGAACGTTCACCTACGCGTATTTACTGACGATCCAGTTGAGCTACGCATTGAGAAAACTGGCGCTGGCGAAGTAACTGCCGCTGACATTAAAACTAATGCTGATGTTGAAGTTGTTAACCCAGAGCAAGTAATTGCTACAATCGACGACCCGAACAAGCATTTGGTTATGGATTTGGTAGTTGAGGCAGGTTGCGGTTACCAGACAATTGAAGAGTCAAGCGAAAAGCGTTTGCACAGTGACATGATTGCTATCGACGCAATGTACTCACCAGTTCTACGCGTTCGCTACAAAGTCGACTCAACTCGTGTTGGTCAGGAGACAAACTTGGACAAATTGGCAATCACTGTTGAAACTAACGGCACAATCACACCTCGTGAAGCGTTTGAAGAAGCAGCAGCGATTCTTGTCAATCAATACACAGCTTTGGCTGGCAACACGATGGTAACTGGCGCACCAGCACTTGGCGCAGCTAAGGAAGACGAAGAGTCGGAGTTAGCAATGCCAATCGAAGAATTAAACTTAAGCGCCCGCACGACAAACGCGCTAATTAACAATGAAATCCGCACTATTCGCGATTTGGTAACTTTGACTGAGCAAGATTTGCGAGAATTGAAAGGCTTCGGTTCAAAGGCACTAGACGAAGTACGTGACAAGATGGCGGAGTTGGAGTTTTAACTATGCATAGACACGGATATCAAGGGCGCAAGTTCGGCCGCGAGCGTGATCAGCGACGAGCCCTACTCAAAGGTCTGGCTACCAGCTTGGTTGAGTACGGAAAGATCGAGACCACCTTGCCAAAGGCTAAGGAACTAAAGCGTCACATTGAAAAAATCATCACCAAGGCTAAAAAGGGCGACCTAGCAAGCCGACGTCAGGTGATTGCAGCATTAAGCACACGCGCCGCTGCTTACAAACTAGTTGATGAAATCGCACCACAGCTAAGTGGTCGAACCAGCGGACACGTTCGCGTTGAACGAACACGTTTGCGAGTCGGCGACGGCGCTCAAATGGCGATCATCGAGTTTGTTGACGATATTAAACCAATGCCAAAGGAAGGAAAATAAGATGAAGACTTATTCACAAAAACCATCTGAAGTTTCTCGCCGTTGGGTATTGTTTGACGCTAGCGAATTACCACTTGGACGTTTGGCTACAGAAATTGCCAAGCATTTGACTGGTAAATACAAGCCAACCTACACTCCTCATATTGATGGTGGCGACTACGTAGTTGTTATCAATGCTGCACAGACAGTCGTTACTGGATACAAGGAAACTGATAAGTATTACTATCGCCACAGTGGTTTCCCAGGTGGAATTAAGGAAACGCAATTCAAAGAAATGCGCGAACGCCACCCAGAACGAATTATTGAAGAAGCTGTTAAAGGTATGTTGCCAAAGAACAAATTGCAAGCAGAGCGCCTAAAGCGTCTACGCATTTTTGCTGGCAGCGACCACGCTCACACAGCACAAACACCAGAGAAAGTTGAGGTAAAGTAATATGGCTGCTGATACTTATTTCTACGGCCTAGGACGACGCAAGAGTGCTTCAGCAAGCGTTCGCCTACTTCCTGGCAAAGGCACCATTACAATCAATGGCAAACCTGCCGCTGAGTACCTGGACGGCAACAAAACCCTACTAGCAGAAGTAACTGACCCACTTGCTATCGTCAGCAAGCAAAAAGAGTTCGACGTTACTATCTTAGTTAAGGGTGGCGGTCTGGCTGGTCAAGTTGACGCCATCAAGCTTGGCATCGCAAAGGCTTTGACAGCTGCTCACGCTGATCTACGTCCAGTTCTGAAGAAGGCTGAGCTATTGAAACGTGACCCACGCGAGAAAGAGCGCAAGAAGTATGGTCTTCGTTCTGCTCGTAAACGCGAACAATTCTCTAAGCGTTAGTACAGAAAAGGCTATCACAAAATACTCCGTTTCACATGCAGGCGGAGTATTTTCATAGTATACTAAAAATATGTTGGACAAGATTATCCATCGCTGGTTGCGGATTCCGTATGCATTGAACGTGCATTATTTTTCTCGTCCAGAAAAACCGAAAGCGACGATTTTACTTATTCATGGATTAGGCGCATCCTGGAAAACATGGATGCCGCTGGAGCCGTATTTACCGAAGGACACGCGAGTTATAGCAATTGACATGCTGGGATTTGGCAATTCGCCCAAGCCTGATTGGAAGTCCTACAACGCCCACGACCAAGCCGCAAGCATCGTCGCCACTTTGCGTAGGGAATTCATAAATCACGTCGATATCGTCATCGGTCATTCTATGGGCTCGCTGACTGCCGTAGAGCTCGCCAAGCAATATCCGAAGTTGAGCAAGTCGCTGATTTTGTGCAGCCCGCCGATATATTATCCGAGGGTCGACGAAAAAATTCATCATCCAGAGAAGATTTTGCGTGCGCTTTATGAGTTTTTCAATAGTCATCCGCGCAGTTCGAAACGCTTTTTGCAATTTGCTGATCGGCACAATATTTGGCCTGACGCTGGATTTAAGGCTGATGAGGTTACCTCCGAGTCGTTTTTAATCGCCCTGAACACCGCGATTATCAATCAGACGACAATGAATGACATTGCTAAGCTCACTCTTCCGATTGCTATTTTGTCTGGAAAGCTTGATCCACTGATTGTAGAGAGAAACCTGAAGAAATTAGCAAAAGATCATAACAATATCACTCATACGTCAATGGCAACTCAGCGGCACGAAATAACCGACAAATATGCGAAGAAATTGTCGGAAATTATGAAAGAATATCTGACGGGAAAATATTCACCGAAAACGAGTCGTCTTATAGCAAGGTCCAAACGAGGAAGCTTATGATTGAAGTAGAGTCTAAATTTAAGATATCGGGTGGCATAACGCAGCGCGATCTTCTCGCCATACTAAAAAGCCAATTCATCGCACCCATCTCAAGCAAACGCCAAATTGATACAGTGTTTTTATTGCCCGAGCAAGTTGATGCGCCAATTGTTCTCGGCTCCAAAATTATGCGAGTGCGCGATGTTCTTAATCCGGAAACTGGTGAGCTGCAACGGAGCTTGATGACGCTGAAAGTTGAAGGACAGGCAAAATTGGTGTCTGATGAATATGAATTTGCGGTTGATGACGGAAATGCGGCGCGCCAAATGCTCACAGCGCTGGGCTGGCAAGAAATTGTTACGGTTGATAAAGTCCGCCTTGAATCGAAAACTGAGGACTATACGATCTGCATCGACGAAGTTGCTGGACTAGGACTATTTATTGAACTGGAAATCCTGACAGAAGACGATGCCAACGTAAAAAACATTCAGCAACAAATGTGCAATTTTCTGAAAAACCTGAACATTGACGGCAAATTATGGAAAATTCCGTACGACACAAGCATTAGAGATCTGCAAAATAACGTTAGTTAGCGTATACTTGATTAAATTTAGGAGGTCTTATGTCGGTTGAAATTAAAAGATCCAAAAAAGACATATCGGCTGTCTTTACGCGCGTGAAAAATAAATTAGCGCTAGTGCTTGCGGATAGTCCGCAAATTCATCATGTCGGCAGTACCGCGGTACTTGGCTTGGATGGTAAAAATATCCTAGATATCCTTATTTCTGCTAAAGATAGCGAACACATGAACGAGTTGCGGGACAAATTGGTAGCAATTGGATATTTTCCTTCATTAAATCCAAGTTCCCGTCAAGGGTATATCTTCCTGGCGTCCCGACAAGAAGAAACTGGCGAGGGCGATATTCATATTCACCTCGCGGTCGCGAATACTGAAACGCACGATAACTTCTTAATTATCAGAGATTATCTAAGGTCTCACAATGACGAAGCTGATCAATATTCAAAGATAAAATATCAATATGCCAAGCAAGCAAATTACGACAGGTCAGCGTATAAAAAACTTAAAGCAGCTTATGTCGATAAGTTATTGCAACGTGCCAGGCAGTGGAAAAATGGCGGCTAATCTCCTCATTCACATTCCGCACGACACAAGCATTAGAAATCTGCAGAATAACGTTAGTTAGCGTATACTTATTAGTATGAAACAAGAGAATAGCCCAATTTATTTCATCACTTCCAATCACAGTAAATTCACTAGCTTTCAAGAACTCCTCCAGCCGCTTGGTGTTGATTTAAGGCAGCTCGATTATGATTTTGACGAAGGGCGAGGACTAGATATTCAGACGATTGCAAAAAGCAAATTATCTCAAGCCAAGAAAGCGTTTCCGAACAAGCGCCTGGTCGTTGATGACCGCGGTTTTTTCATTCCGGCGCTGAAAGGTTTTCCGGGACCATTTGTTAAATTGCTACTGAATAGCTTTAGTTATCCCGGCATTATCAAGTTGATGAAAGGCGAGGCTGATCGTCGAGCTATTTTTTCTTTTGCGGTTGGCTATTTTGACGGTAATGAAGACCATATTTTTGTAGCCAACGAAGAGGGATTTATCGTCGACGAGCCACGTGGCAATAATCTCCATGGCTGGACGGAATTGTTATATATTTATGGACACCCGAGCTTTCCTGGCCGTAGTTTGGCAGAACTGAACGACGAAGAATGGCAGGAATATCTGACGATAATTGAGAAAGTTGATGGGCTCGCGATGCTGCGGGATTATTTAATAGATGCATGAAAGCTGATAATAACCGTATACGACAGACTATCATTGCTCGCGAAATCATTGATCTCTACCGAGATTCACAAGACAAAATCGGGACGGCCGTGTCGCTTGATGTATTGTGTTTTGCAATGGCGAGATTGACTGACTGCGATAAAGTTGACTATCCAACAATTGACTGGGATGATTTAGCAAGTAACTTTGATGGCATAGCAACATCCAAGCCAGTGATGCATCAACTATACGAAAGATAGAAAATGATATAGCGTCTACATATAAAAAATCTTTAAAGATTATAAAGCAACAACTAAGCTGAGCTAGGAAGAAAGACTGCCGCTCCTTAATGTCATTTTACTAATCGTAGCCTCTGTGTTCGGTATGGTAATCGGTTTCGCTGTTTGTCTGGCTGAATCGCTGCATATTTATACTAAAATCGGGTTCTTAGCGATGGTAGAATTTATCATTTCGCTGCCAACATGGACAATATTATGGAAAGCAAATCCGATGGCCGTCCTATCTCTCTTATTCTCAATCGGTTTATCTATTTACATCATTTTATGGGTTTGGCTCATATCCAAGCGAGCTGTTTTATAGAACGTTTGCGAATTTTAGCAATTAGCGTTATAATCACCCCATGACTATAAAACGGCAATTCATCAACACCGCCTGGCAAAGCACGCGTTTTCGCCGCGGCTTGTTGAATTGTTCGTAAATTTCTTCTGAAAATACCAACCATGGCTAGAGGCCGCGCGCGGTCTTTTTTATATAACCCAAAGGAGAAATTATGAAGCAAAGAATAATTATCATCGGCGGCATGGGGCCGCAGGCAAGCTTGGAACTACACCGGCGGATGATTCAGCAGGCGCTGGCAGATGGCGCGAAGGATGGCACGGATTTTCCGCATATAGTTCATTTGTCGCTGCCGGTTCCTGATTTTATCGCCAATGAATCGCGGCGCAGCGAAGCCTTGGAAATTATCATAAACGAACTGAAAAACATTGACGCGTCGACGGACGACGTTATTATAATTGCCTGCAATACTGCGCATTTGTTGCAGCCCGATATTGAACAGCGGCTGAATATTCGCATAACTTCCATGGTAGATGCCGCAATTGATTATATTAAGCCGCCATTATAAAACAATTAGGCTGCTAGCGTCGCCGACGACCATCCACACTGGACTATATGACAAGCCATTGAAAGCCGCCGGAGTAACCGTATTAACGCCGGATAAGGACGAAGAACAAGCGCTGGAAGTGATAATTCGCGCAGTAATTTCTGATCAGGCAATACCGCAGTCGGTACTGGATAAAATACCAATAACAACCCAGTACGAGCAGGCAAACGCAGTAAACTATATCAATAATTGCCCCAGCAGTCCGCCAGTATTATTAGGCTGCACCGAATTATCCTGCGCCTTCGCCGAAAAACCAAACACCATTGACCCAATAAACATTTTGTTACGTTACTTAACAATCAAAGGAGTGTTATAATGAATACAATGAAACCATCAAAACCCGTCATCCTCACTGGCGTGCGCGCCAACAACAACATCCACATAGGTAATTACTTTGGGGCTATTTTGCCAATTATCAACATGGCGAAACGTCGCTCGGACGAATATGACATCAATCTATTCATCCCAGATCTCCACAGTTTTACGACGCCAATTGACCACAGCAAGTTGTATGGCAGCATCCTGAACAACGCGCGAGTTTATACCGCCGCTGGATTGCCGCTGGACAATCCTTCCATTCATCTTTACCGCCAAAGTCGCATTTCGGCGCACAGCGAACTGGCGTGGATTCTGGACTGCTTCACTGGATTTGGCGAGATGAGCCGAATGACGCAGTTTAAGGATAAGGGAAGTAAAGGCGATGTCTCCGTTGGGCTATTTAACTATCCCGTTCTGATGGCTGCCGACATCTTGCTTTACGGCGCAACTTACGTGCCAGTCGGCGACGACCAGACTCAGCATTTGGAGTTCACGCGTGATATCGCTGAGCGAATGAATCGTAAGTTTGGTGATCTATTTATCGTGCCAAAACTCGTAATTCAGCAACATCAATTCTTCGGAAAAGATCAAGGATTGAGGATTAAAGATCTCGTGAATCCAGCGAAGAAAATGAGCAAATCTGACGAAAGCGGCAAGGGAATTATCTTCCTTTCTGACGATCCAAAATCGGCACATAAGAAAATAATGAGCGCAACAACAGATTCAATTGGTAAAGTTCAATACGACAAGGAAAACCAGCCGGGAATTTCTAATTTGCTAGAGATTTTGACTTTGGTTCGGCAAGATGCTGGCAGGGAAGTTACTCTGGAGCAAATCGCCAACGAGTACTTCGGTATGGATCGTTATGGCGATTTCAAGCGAATCGTGGCTGACGAAGTTGCGGAATTTTTGGAGAATTTCCAGAATCGGCTTGCGGCGGTTGATGAGCAAGCAATTGAAGAAAAGCTGGCTTCTAGCGAAAGAGGCATGAATATCGTCGCTAATGAAACTTTGTATCGCGTTCAAAAAGCTGTAGGGCTTCGAAAATAGGGGGCAAATCGCGTGAAAATATTACCTCGGACAGTGCTGAAAATAGCTAGATTGTACAAATTAGCAGATGACAATACGCCCGTCAAATCACTGCGTCGATTAGAAATTCAAACAGACAAATCTCATGTTTTTGCGGATTTTATTTTGAACAAGCAGCATTTTGCACTGCTTTATGGTTCGATTGTCGACGAAGAGTCCATTGACGAATTGTGGACAGAAAGACCAGATAATGCCGAGATTTTACCGAATCCACTAGATCCAGAATTTATCGAAACGCCGTTCCAGGGAAAATATGTCATAATGTTCAAAATTTCGCCAACCAAAGTGCGCTTGGATATTTATTTATCGACCAAATTCGACACGACAATTTCTCGAAGTCTTTGGCAAAAATACATAAAAGCCGGATACGTTTCGGTCAATAATAAAGTCGCGACGACGCCGAAGTTTGAGGTTGATGAAACTGATGAAATTGCGCTTAATTTGCCAGAAAAAGAGCAAACGGACGTAGATTTGCCGATTTTATATGAGGACGATGATGTGATTGTCGTCAATAAACCAAGCGGGCTACTGACGCACGCGAAGGGCGGACTTTCTGACGAGCCAACGGTTGCGGAGATAATTCGCCCGAAAACTTCATTTGCGACGAACACGGATCGTCCGGGAATTGTTCATAGGCTTGACCGCGATACTTCGGGACTGTTAATTATAGCCAAAAACCCAGAATCTGCTGCGTATCTACAGAGGCAATTTGCCGAGCGAACCGCCAAGAAAACCTACATAGCGATAACCGACGGCAAGCCAAAGTTGAATGCTGCAAAAATTGACCTGCCAATTGGTCGCAATCCTTCGGCGCCGAGCACGTTCCGCATAGAGCCGAACGGAAAACCAGCTCAGACAACTTACCATGTTTTGGCGGAAAATAACACTCAATCACTCGTGGAGCTGAAGCCGACCACTGGTCGAACTCATCAATTGCGCGTCCATTTGGCTCATTTGAATGCACCGATTCTTGGCGATCGAGTTTATGGAAAGTCTTCGGATTGTCGTATGATGTTGCATGCTCAAAAATTAGAGATAATTTTGCCGTCTGGCGAGAGAAAAGTTTTTGAAGCCGCAGTTCCTGACGAATTCAAGAAATTCTTCCCAGAGGATTCATAGATGTCTGAAATGATTATATCCGCTCGAGACGCTCAAAAAATCAGCCAGATTTCATCGCAGTTGCCTCACGCGCTTTTGGCAATTGCGGATTACGGGCTCGATGGACTGGGCGTGGCTAAAATGCTAGCAAAAAATAACGATACTTTTCACCTGAAGCCGCTTCCAGAAAAGCAAACCATATCTGTTGATCAAATCCGCGAGCTCATCTCTATGCTCCGAACTTACGCCATAAATCGTCGAGTTATTGTCATTGACGAAGCCGATTCAATGACCGAGCCATCGCAAAATGCATTCCTGAAAGCACTGGAGGAGCCGAATAAAAATACCAATTTTATCCTTGTCGCGAAAAACCCGAAGTTGATGCTTGACACTGTTAGATCTCGTTGCCAGACATTAACACTTCATAAAACGACATCCGCTCAGGATAAGAAACTGCTTGAAAAGTACAATTTAGACCCAGCTTCTAGCCAGCAGATCCTTTTCCTCGCGGCTGGGCGACCATTGTTGATTAAAGAATTGGCGGAAAATCCAGAAAAATTCGCCGAATATCGACAATTAGCCACCGACGCAAAGCAAATTTTAGCCACAAATCGGGAATACGACACGTTTAAGAATCTCATCAAATACTTTCCTGACCGCCAAAAAGCGATATTGCTGACGGATATTATAGTGAATATGATTCGTTTTCAATCTTTATCTCGCGGGATGAATTCGTCGCTTGAGGAGCAACTTGAAAAAACCACCTCTGTTGCGAGCGCGTTAAAATCCAACGCCAACGTCAGGCTGGCACTGACACAACTTGTGATATAATAGTATAGATATGTTTGGATTACTCCTCATTCTGATTTTAATGATTTGGGCGATTTTTTATCATCCGTCAATCAAAGAAACTGGCGATTTGCCAACTAAGATTACTAATAAACTTGATCAATTATGGGAAATTGCCCAGGAATCAATTCGTGAGAATAAATATTTGCGAGCGGAAAAGGCTTTATTGACAATTTTGCGAGTCGACGAGAAAAACGCCACGGCATACAATCGTTTAGGAATTTTATACGCCAAGCAGCGCGCATATAAAGACGCTATCGAGTGTTTTGAGATTGCCCAGAGTTTGGAGCCAAGTGCTTCCAGCCTTCATAACGTCGGCTTAATTTACTATGAAACAGAGAATTACGAAAAGGCGTCGCTAGCATTTGAGCAAGCACTGGAAATGGAAGATGATTTGGCGGCACGCTACATCGCTTACGCTAAGGTTCAGGAAAAAATAGGAAACACAAAGAAGGTTATCAACGCCCTAGAAAAAGCTGTCGAATTAGAGCCGATTCCTCAGACATTGAAGATTTTAGCGGAAGCGTATGACAATGCTGGACAGACCGAGCTGGCTGAAGAATTGCGTAAGAAAGCCACAAAAATGCTAACTCCGACGACATCATCAAAGAAAGCTGACGCGCCACGTCCACGCCAACAGCGCAAAATACATCAACCACGAAAAATAGTTATGTAAACTCTTGTCACAGAGAGAAAAAATTGATAAAATAAATTCAGTTGCCGCTTTAGCTCAGTTGGCTAGAGCAACGGTTTTGTAAACCGTAGGTCCTCGGTTCGAGCCCGAGAAGCGGCTCCACATCACGCTGGAATCGTGTAGTGGCAATCACAGGAGACTGTAAATCTCCCGCCGTAAGGCTTCGTAGGTTCGAGTCCTACTTCCAGCACCAAATTTGAAACATCGTCGCCTTCTTCGGGCGACTTTTTTGATAGTACAAAGTAGTAATATTGACTTTTATAAGCATATGTGCTATTATATGGGTATGTTTGAATTTACAAAATCTATTCTGACACTATGGAATAGCGAAAAAAACCAACGATTGAAATTACAGTACGCCTACATCATGTTGGCCATAATTGGGCTGGCTGTAGCGGGATTATTGACATTATTTAACGCTTCATCAGCGCACTTGGCGGCATCAGCTTCAGGAATATTGTTCGTTACATTCTTAGTCAATAGCATAGCGTGGGGAATAGTAGAGGCATTTGTCACGCCAAAACTGCCAAAAGAAGCCGGCACGCCAGCCAAAAAATCCACTCGTAAAAAATAACTCAGTTGATTAAATACGGCTTAATATGCTAAAATTAAGCCTGTTACGCCGCGATAGCTCAGTTGGTAGAGCGCATCCATGGTAAGGATGAGGTCTCGGGTTCAAGCCCCGATCGTGGCTCCACATGAAACACGGATTCGCAGAGATGCGGATCTTTTTTTATTTCGCCTTCATTAAGTTTATAAATTTAACTGTTTTTCCTTTTTCCCAATCCATAATAAAGACATATTTGCCATTATGCTTAAAGTGATCGTTATTTTTACACCCAGCACACTCATTCTTAATAATCTTTGGAGATTCGCCCCATAATTTGATCATAGGGGGAATTTCTTTTTCTATCACTTCATGGCGACAACTCATCGGTATCACGTTTTTAATTCCGTCCATCTGGAAAATGTTCCAAGAAATAATTTCCGCAACCCGTAATAACATTTCCATTTTTTCTTTTGATATTTTCCTGTCAAGATTTATCTTATCGTTAGGGAATTTATCATTCCAGTAGTCGATGAAAGTGTATAAAAGATTCTCTCTGGCTAGAAGAAGATTATCACCTTGCCATTCATATCCGTAAGAGCATTGAAAAGCAACAACCGCCCATTCCAACCACTCTTCCTTATCATTACAATACGAACCGACAACCTGAAGTTTACGGTCTAAAAATCCCACTCTGTCAGACAGTTTCAATACTTTTTTCCCGCTGGCGGCATTGTATCGACCGACTATAAACGGCGCCTCACCACAGGTTATCTCCAGACGAAGTTCTTTGACGTAATCCTTCCAATTACTCTCGTCTGCAGGCCAGTTTCCTGAACTCCAGTCTATCTGTCTATTCATCTGGCTGACAATATTCTTTGGCGTAAAAACCTCAGCCTTATCCTTTGTGCGGCTTTTTTGCTCTTCCTTTGATTTGGCAATCCTGGGCTGTATCAAATATGTATTTGACCCCGTGATGTCTAAAATCGATATTTCTTGCTTTGGATTATGACCGACGTAAGAGTCGGTAGCCCACAAGATATTATGCGATTTTCGCTTCGTCGTCCGCGTCCTGTCCAGTAAAAGAACATCCAACAAGTCGCCGTGGCGGCGAATGGTGTTTTCAAGAATGTCAACTTGCTTCAACTGCATTATTGCTCTACTGGCGCGAAATATTTATAATATTTGATTCACTGCAGGGTTGAATGTTATTAAAAACAAAATCTTGAATATCCTGGGGAATATCATACTTTTTCATCAGACATCTGTCTATTTCGTCAATTGATAAACACCACCATTTTTCAGAAAAGTCCTGAACTGGCACAGCACCCCATGATGTAGTTGAATGTTGACTATGCTTATTTAGATATAAAAGTGCTCTAACAAATTTTGTATTTATATACTTTGCAAGATTCCAGGCAGACTCCTCATCGTCATACCCTCCTTGTTCTTGAAAAGTTTCAGTACAGGCTTCATTCGGTCCAGCTACGATAACATTAGCATAGGCACCACCTAAAAATGGCGAACTCGCAGACCAATTTCCCCATGCATAAGGTACGAATACCTTATATTTTGACAATTGATTATCTAAACTAGGAAACGGATAATCATGCGGTACATAAAATACCTTCCCCTTGGATGAATATAATCTTATATCTGTTTTGCTCATTCTTTTATCATGTATATCAGGCAATCCATATTTTGAAGAATCCCTGATAACGTCGGTGCGCAAGCCATACGGCTTGAGCACCGACGTTATCGTTTGCATTGACAAAAACCCAGAAAATGATTGAATTTTTTCAGCCAGGTCTATAATTTCTTGAGGTTTTTTAATATCCAATTTACTTATAGGAAGAAGTCTTTTTATCGGATTTTCTCCATTTTCAAATACCAACTGTCTTCCATCTAGACCATTGTTGTATCCTTTTTTCCATAATATTATGTTTGTCCACTTTGCCCCAGAAACACCAGGAAACGCATCTTCTATATTATCTATTTTTACTATCTGCCTATCTCTTTTTACGCTTTCTTTATTCATCTTTCGCAGATTATTAGCATCCTTAGGCTCCTGCCATCCAACAGGGAAGATCATGCAAGATACATCAGCAATCTTTATGGATGCTGTCCAGAAATCTGGATAAATCTGCTGACGATTCTCTCCCTGATACGGCGGATTTCCAACTACTGCTGTAAATTTCATGTTTAACGTCTCTCCCTTTTTAAACGCGTCAGTTAAATCTAATTGCTTAAGATTGCTATCATCAATACCCGAAAATGTCCCGTAAATGTACTTGCGTGCGATATTGTAGATAATATTCGTTGGCGCAAATCCATAAAGTTGCTTCTCAAGGATGTGTTTTACTCTTTCCGATTTGTCTGGTATTTTACTCTCAAGTCCTCTATTTAACCTCTTTGCTATTTCCGTAAGATACAATCCACTCTTTACATATAAATCCGCAAATGTCGTATTTGGATCTTCAAATATGCCAGGATTATTTTCTTCCAACAAATCAAGCATTTTATTCACAACTCCCCTCGGCGTAAAAATCTGATTTGTTTTTAACGGGCGAATGTAAGAGAAAATGTCTTCTTTGGCGCCAGGGGAGAGGTAATCTGCAATTTCCTGTCGCTTCTCTTCAAACTCTCGAATGGCGGCGTTAAATGTATAGCGATTAAAAAATCCTTCGAATGTTTCGCCGGTTTCTGGATTTGTCCATGGGCCGCGAATTTTACGGAAGTCGTCTTTTGTAAATGGCTCACTGTCTTTTTCTGTGAATAATTCCTCAAAATCCTTGTCAGAAACAGTATCCTCGATGTTATCTAATGTGATTTTATCTACATCTGTACTGGCAGCCATAATAAATGAAGGAATAGCGCGAGTAAATGTACGCAATTTCCTCCTAATTTGGTCCATTTCAGATTTTTCTTCTTTTTCGTACTTATCCTCTTCTTTATGAATGACGGTATCGTTAGGGAGATCTTTCTCAATTATATTCGCCAGACTATCCGTTAACTTATCCTGAGCTATTCTGTCTGCTATATCGCCAGACACAAACTCTTCTGCCGCTTCTTTAACCTTTTCGTAGAGTCCACTTTTAATATTGTCAAGCTCTGTCTTTGAAGGAGAATAGGAGGAATCTTTATATTTCTCAAGGGGCTCAGATATTTCAGACATGCAGTCAGCGATAATTTTTTCAACGATCTCATCTGCCTCCATATCCGAATCAACCGCAGACAACACAATATCCTGCATTCTTGAAGTGTAAACCTTATTACCGAGTAGTTTATCCTTATTTACAGATATTCTGTGGTCTCGATTCTTTTTACGATCTGGGTCGTGTTGAACTTCTTCGCTTTTAGTCTGCTTATCAGTGTCGCTAGTCGAAGGAGCCTTATTCAGTGCCGCAATCACCTCAGAAGGAATATTAAAGACGTTGTTAATGTTTACAAATAGCAAATTAGTAACAAAACCGCGGTTAACAACCTCCTTCGCGACGATGGCTTTAGGGAAAGTCAAAACTTGCTCTGCATCCAATTCGATCATCTTGCCGGATTCATCTTCCGCTAAGACAGGGAAGTAGTTCAGCAATTCTGCTACGTTCTGCTCTCTGATTTTTTCTGTAGCTTCACCTCTCGCTACGTCCGCCAATAGACTATTGGCAAACTTGTCATAAACTTTAAGCACGCGATTCGGCGAAAAATCAAAGACATAAGCCGACTTTTTACGGCAGGGGTTGCCGTTATTATCTATAAATTCATATGGGTTCTGAGAACGAAATATTGCCTGCATATACAACGATTCAGATTTAATATCAGACAGCATAAGCACAGCAGACCACTCTTTAATGGTAACTCCAGTTGTCAATTGCCCGACAGATAAGGTTATGGTGCGGTCATTCTCCTTGATGGTCTTTTTAACCCTACTCAGAGCTTTCTCGTTAGCTGCAGTATCCTTCATTTCATCTTCAGATGAATTACCGTCAGACTGAGATCTTCCATTGCCCGCAGCAAGCACTATTTTATATTCACTAAATACTGGGTGATGGCGCAACATTTTCTCCATAGCCTTCGCTGAAGCAACACGGTTTCCTACCAACCAAAACGTGTGTTTTAACTGGTCTCTTAACTCAGGAGTTGAGAATGGATATTTTTCATTTGAAGTTAATTGATTTAAGAATGTTGAAATATCATCCTCATGAATAAACTTGCCGCTTGCGTCTGTTGCAAACATTTCATTCAACTCAAAAGCATAATCGATATTTTCATCATCCATCTCCATGCCTTTTTCAAGCCGATCAGAGATAATATCAGACATCTTGTAGGTAAACAATCTCATATCTGGCAAATTAACGTGATCACCCGAATCGTCCAAGTTCTTCAGTTCTTCTTGCTTAGCTTTTTGCTCATCAATATAAGTCCAGTTAAATATCTGATTGTCCTTAAAATGTCCATCCGCTATTGCCTTAAATGGCGTCCCAGATAAGTGTAGCGTGAACCTGCGTTTAATTTTCTCAAAAGCTTCATTAGTTCTGTCTGTATCAACGCCCTCATGAGCCTCATCTATAATCAACAAATCCCAGTTCAGATCCGCCACCCATTTTAATTTGTTGTGCGGTCCACCAAAAACCTTGCCACCCTTTAAGTCCTGTAGACTTAAGAAAGTTATCTGTTTATCCTCACTTGATGAATTGGTTTTATTGATAAAATCATCCCTAGACAAAGTTTCACGCTCTTTCAATGAATCCGCGGTCGAAATAAAATAATATCCGTCAATAAATTTATCGAAATCATCAAACCACGAATTAGCGATTGCTGGACGATTAGTAACTATCAAAACATTCTTAGCATTGAATTTTTTTGCAAAATCGTAAGAAGAGAGAGTTTTACCAAAACGCGGTTTTGCGTTCCATAAAAATTCCGCTTCTTTATTTGGCGAAGAAAAATCTGTAGTCTGGTGAGATTCTGCATAAGCAAGGGTTTGAGAAACGGCACGTTCTTGCTCCTTTCTCAACTTATACGGACTTTTCTCGGAAGATCGACTGAATAAATTGCCATTAGCGTAATCATCAAACAATTCTTTAGATTTTTCTGGCGTACCATTGAAGTAAAACCACTCTTCACCTAATCCGCCATCGTCCTGTTTTTTACTCTTCTTGATTCCATTCTTTATGTAATATTTGTGAAGATCTTTGTCCTTGAAGAATTCGTGAGTTGCGTTAGAAAAAGAACTAGCACTCCACAATTTCTCATATCGCAATTTTACAGCCGCAGTCTTAGTCTGTTCTAATATTCGCGAATCAACGTCTTTACGTTCTGTATATCCGACTTTTTGCCAACCTTTATTTGCTGGAATATCTGGCAGAGTATAAGAGTATATTTGAGGATAAATCCTCTTTGTGGTTTTTATTATTTTCTTATCATCATTCATAAATATCCTCCGCAGTCACTAAGTGAGTAACCTTTCTGATAATTATACTATAAAACGACCACTAAAAGTTTGGCTAATGATATAATCTTAACAAGGTTAGGAGGGTGTTATGACGAAACAATCGATAGAGCAGAGAATTGATAAAGTGCGCGGGTCAATGTTGGGCGGGGCAATTGGCGATGCGCTCGGCTATCAAATAGAGTTTGAGCGCGACATAGTGCCGAGATCAACGACTCGATTTACGGATGGAATTGGTATAATTTCGGACGATACGCAGATGACGCTATTTACAGCTTGCGGACTTTTATGGCGATCTACGCGACTTCAAACGCGTGGCATAGCGCCGCTTCCGTCGAGGGCGATATATTTGGCATATTTGGATTGGCTTGATACGCAACAAAAAGCTGGACAGGTCGAGCACACGCCAGTAGCTTGGATAAAAAATATTCCAGAGTTAAACGCCGTGCGAAGTCCAGGAATGACGTGCCTTGATTCACTTTCCTCGGGAGAGATGGGAACATTAGAAAGCGGTCTCAATGGCAGTAAAGGTTGCGGCGGGGTTATGCGAATTGCGCCAATTGCCCTGTATTGCAAAGAAGACGTTGTCGGTGAAATTTCCGCCAAATCTTGCGCGCTGACTCACGGACATCCTCTGGCAATTCTTTCTGCGTATGCGCTGGGATATATAATTTATTATGCACTGGACGGAAAATCGATAGAAGAAGCTGTGCAAATCGCAATCCAGAAAATGAACGACTGGACTACCGAGAAGGTTTATGGAGATCAAGATCCTTTTGAGATTGGTTGTGATAGCGAAAAAGCTGAGCTGACCAAACTGTTTAATAACGCCGTTCGCTTAGCCAAATCTGACGTTGAAGATCAAGAGGCCCTTTATCAACTCGGAGAGGGTTGGGTAGCCGAAGAGTCGGTTGCGATTGCTATTTATTGCTCGATCAAGTATCAAGATGATTTTGAGGAGGCGATCATTGCGGCGGCAAATCACGACGGAGATTCGGACTCAACGGCGGCAATAACTGGAAATATCGTTGGGGCGAGGGTCGGCTATAAAAACATACCGGATTATTACAAAGATAATATTGAACTCAAGGACGTAATATTGGAGCTTGCGGATGATATGGCAAAAAATATGCCGCTTAAAAAGATTGACGGCAGGCACCTTGAGCCGACAGACGAATGGCTGGATAAATATTTGTACTTGGAAAAGAAAGATTAGAGTCCGGCGCGCCTTATCAATTGGCGAAGTAAGTATGAAAATTAGTAAAATCTGATATGGTACTAGCATTTTCACTTCACCCATGCTATAATTAGTCAAGACGTTTTATAAAATCTAACGAGTAAAGAGATGGCAAAGAAGAATACGAAACGAAAGCTGATTGGTTTGGTGAGTAACTTGAGCAACCACCGAACTTACTATACTACTGTTAACACCCAGAACCGCACCACAAAAGGTCAGGGTAAATTGACACTACGTAAGTACGACCCGATTGCAAAGCAACATGCTACTTACACTGAGACTAAGAAAAACCTTGGTCGCAACGAAGTTAAAGCTCGTAAAAGCTAATTTAACAGGATTACACAGAAACTCCCTCGCATTCAGAGGGAGTTTTTATTTGGCAAGAATGTTTGGCTATTTCCTCAATCGAGATTTCATATCACGAATGGTATTCATATAGTAAAGAAAAGCGTCGTATGGCGAATCATACGGGCTAAAATAAGCGTGGACGTCGCCATCGGTGAAATTCTTCGTTCCCATGTAATAGAAGTGATCTGAAGTTTGCAACTTTCGCCAATCGCTAATTAAACCTTCGTCTTTGCTATTCAAGACCTCATCTTCAAGCTCATAGACATATCGCAAAGCTTCTTTCTGCAGACTGTTTCCGTTCCAAGCCGTCAAGTCCCGCTCGGCGTCCGCCCACGTTACAGGCGACGGCATACTTATTTCACCAGCAGGCGCATTCGCGTCTAATGCTTCGCTAACGGTATAGAAGGTATTGCCACTAGCACTCAGCCATTTATCAACAAACTTCTCAAAGAAGCCGAAAATCCCAGATTCCGCCCATTGATGTTCGCCGAAAGTTTCATAGTCCATAAACAAGTTAAGTAGCGGCGCGTAACGAACAGAATCCTCCACCCACGTATTAAACTTGTCCGCGGTCAGCGGCCATTCATTCCATTTTCGATCACTAAACCTAAACGCCAAATCATCGCTCAATCGATAATTCTTAAGTAGCAATCCAATTTTCTTCGTGCCTCTTGGGCGATATACATAATTCGGACTGCGCCAATTCAAAATCGGATCCCAGCCTTCAGCCAACACGCCCTTGAAACCATCCTGCTCAGCCCATTTTGCCAAGTCATCGCTATATGCCAATTCTGTATTTGCCAAAACTCGCGTTTCCGCACCAAAAATCTCACGAATCTTCCAGCGGTGAAGCTCAACTTGACGCTCGAATTCCTTGCGCGAATAGAAAAACGCCAGACTGTGATGATACGGACTTGATAAGATTTCTACTTGACCAGTTTTTGCTAAGCGCTTGAAGCTCTCCAAAACCTCAGGATTAAACCTTTCGGCTTGCTCTAAAAACGTTCCGCTAAAACTCAGCGAGATCTTAAAATCAGGATATTTTTTCAATAATTTTTCAAGCAAAGCATTCATCGGTAAATACGACTTTTCTGCAACTTTTTGGAATATTTTTTGATTGTCCTGATCTGGATTTTGACCGCCAGAAAAATAATTATGCTTCCAAGCCACGTCAAATATACTATACTCGCGTATTCGCCACGGTTGGTGCACGTGTAGATATAAAACTATTCCTTTATTTTTATTCATGCCAGCGCTCCTTTATACAGTTTCAGACATTTTCTAGCGGCATCTTGCCAGGAAATTCTCGCGTATTCATTCTTAACGTTTTTCTTCAAAGATTTCTGTAAAGCAGGCGATTCAGCGATATTAACAATTTCATCCGCCAATTTATTTACGTCCCAATAATCAAACCGCATAATATTATTCAGAACCTCGCCGACACCAGATTGACGACTAATAAGTAACGCCGTGTCATGATGCGCCGCCTCCAAAGCAGTTAAACCAAATGGCTCAGAAACCGAACTCATCACAAAAACATCAATCAAACAGTAAATATCTCGCCACTGTTTTCCGCGCACAAATCCCGTAAAAATCATCTTATCGCTAATCCCTAAATCTGCCGCCAGTTCAATCAGTTCATCTCTTTGCTCGCCATTTCCAGATAAAACAAAAACAATTTTCTCATATTTATCAAGCGCCTTCGCTGCAGCTCGCACAAAATACGTCAAACCTTTCTGAACCGTGAGTCGCGTCAACGCGCCAACAACCGTATAGCCATCCTTTTTCAACTCCTCCAAATATCTGTAAGTACTGGCGTCATACTCATGTGGCGGCAAATCAGCCAAATCAATCGCGTTATAAACCACCTCAATTTTCTCTGGCGGAATGTGATAATTCTTAACAATTATTTCCTTCGTAATTTCACTAACGGCGATTATCCGATCAGCCATCAGCAAGCCTTGTTGCTCAATTTCGTGAACCAGAGGATTTCCGGACTGCTCGCCAGAACGGTCAAATTCCGTCGCGTGAACATGCACAATTAGCGGCGCGCCCGTCATTTCCTTAGCAATTATTCCAGCTTCCATCGTCAACCAATCATGCGCGTGAATCGCGTCGGGCTGATGATTTTTTACAAACTTCCGAACATATTTACCGTAACGCCTCTGTACGGCACGCATCGGTGAAAGACCGTACTCGTCCTTAGCGTTCTCACGATCTTCCTCCGAACCGTTATTATACGCACCCAAATCGTGATAATTCGGCGGCAAAGGAGTAGCTGAATAGATATTCATATAGTCAATTCCGGGATGCTCAGCGGTGTAGGGAATGATAAAGTCGATATCAACGCCCTCCAAAGCAAGCGCCTTCGACATCTGATAGCAAGCAACGCCAAGTCCGCCACTATTGTGCGGAGGAAGTTCCCACCCAAGCATTAAAATTTTCATCTCTGAGTTAATTGTAGAACTACGCTTATGTTTTTTCAAGGGATTTTGGGATCTTTTTCACGAGTTTTTTATTTTTCACAATTTTAACATTTGCGACAAAGCTAATTCGTGATAAAATAGTTGCTATAGGAGTGTAGCTCAGGTGGCTAGAGCACTGGTCTCCAAAACCAGGTGTCGGGGGTTCGAGTCCCTCCACTCCTGCCAAGATTCTCGCTTGAAAGAGAATCTTTTTTATTAGTCAAAAATCTGCTATAATTTTTCAATATGAAACCTTTATCACCTTCACTTCCGCATATTATCGCCATGGTTGGTGCGCCAGGTTCAGGGAAGACGCAATTCGCTGTAGAATTTGCGAAGATTTTCAATTCTCCAGTGGTAAGTTCTCGACAATTTGAAGTTTTTACGGACAATACAAAAACCATTTCTGACGCAACATTGTCGCTTTTGGAAGAATTTTTGAAGACTAAGCAGACTGTTATTTTGGACGGATCAACGGATCAGCGCACGAATCGTATGCGTATCAATCGCCTTGCCAGGGAATATGGATATAAAGTCCTATTTGTTTGGGTACAAACCGATCCCACCACAGCCAAACATCGCTGGATAAAGGCTTATGGTGGAAATGACGAATCTTTCGAGCGACGATTGAAGCAATTCTCAGCGCCGCACAGCAGCGAATCTTACGTTGTGATTAGCGGTCGACACACCTTAAGTAGCCAAGCTCGCACCGTTCTTAAGCAAATTGGTGCCAGCCGCCCAGAAGCTCCACGCCGCCCAATTGCCGGAAATCGCATTAACATAGGTTAGTCATGGCAATTATTACCGACGAAGAATTCGGAGAAATTGTCGTTAAAAAACGCAGCCTAGCGAAGACTGTTAGTTTGAAAATTGCGCCAGATGGACGAATACAAATCACAATGCCGCCATATGCGCCGCTGCTGACTGCAAAGACATTGGTTAAAACCTCCCGGAAGCAAATACGCGAATTAGTTTCTCAATACCGAGAAGAACTTTCTTACACGGAGAATCAGCAGATCGGCAAAAGTCATAATTTATTGATACAAACGACCACGAAACCTTCGAGCGTGAAAATCGTCGGAACGCAGATATTGGCAGAAATAAATGAAGCAGAATCTGTTGAATCTACCACAAACCAACAACTTATTCGCAGTAAAATTCTGATCGCACTCAGAAAAGAAGCCAAGTCATATCTGCCGAGGCGATTGTCATTTTTAGCGAAAGAACACGGCTTTTCTTTTGCTCGAAGTAAAATCACGCACTCGTCAAGTCGCTGGGGAAGCTGCTCTTCATCTGGAACGATTAGCTTGAACATCGGGATGATGAACTTGCCATTTGAGCTAATTGATTACGTAATTATCCACGAATTGTGCCACACCAGGCATATGAATCACTCGACGAAATTCTGGGACGAAGTTGCCAAATTTGATCCGCATTATAAAATCCACCGAAATGAATTGAAAAAATATTCGCCATACATATAGAAACGCATATGCTTATGTTATACTTTAGCTATGTGGGCGCTAATTTTTCTATTGATCACTCTGAGTGTTGCTTTAGGTGTTATAGCTATTGTTTTACATAAAATATTGTCGGAAATTAGCGATAAATCTGATTGTAAGAAAAACCATAAAAAAAGCTTCAGTGAACACCAAAGAATGATCACGCTTATCAATAATATTACCGACGCGATCCTCAGTACGGACGAGCATGGAATTATCAATACATACAATTCGGCGGCACTTAATTTAATTGACACGAATAGCGGAATTAACGGCGAACATATCAGTCAAGTATTGAACCTTGAAACGACGGATAAAAAGCCGATTGACATTTTTAAGGAACTCACCAAGTCTTCCGCAATTCGCCAGCGCGACGACGTTCTGATGAAAATCGAAGATGGCGATTATATTCGCCTGGAAGTTACGCTTGCGCCAGTTCAGGGCGGCGACAAGATGACGCCGGACGGATATGTGCTTATTTTGCGCGACATTACGAAGACGAAGAGCCTCGAAGAGGAGCGCGATGAGTTTATCAGCGTAGTTAGTCACGAATTACGCACGCCAATTGCTATTGCTGAAGGTTCGCTGAGCAACGCCAAATTACTGGTCGAGCGTAAAATGACTAGCAAAATTCCCGAAGCCATTGACGAATCTCATAAACAAATTTTATTCTTAGCGCGAATGATCAACGACCTCAGTACGTTATCACGCGCCGAGCGAGGAGTAGCCGATGAAACGGAAATAATTGACGTGACAGAGTTGGCGGCTCAGATAAATTCCGAATATTCACCTCAGGCGGGCGAAAAAGGCTTAGCTTTCAATTTGGATATCGGCGGGCGACTTGGCGTGGTTAAGGTTTCTCGTCTATATCTGGAGGAAATTCTCCAAAACTTCATTACCAACTCTATTCGATATACACAAAAAGGCTCCATAACTTTATCCATCAAGAAAAATAAATCTGGCGAAATCACCTTCAAGGTTATTGACACGGGAATTGGCATTAGCAAAGCCGACATGGCAAAAATTTTCGATAAGTTTTACCGCGCAGAAGATTATAGAACTCGCGAGACGAAAGGCACGGGATTAGGTCTATATGTTTCCGCTAAGTTGGCGAAGAAATTGGGCTGCAAAATTGAGGTAGAAAGCCGATTGAACCACGGATCGACGTTCGGATTCAAACTAAAAGAGTTCAAAAAAAATGACAAATAATATTCGGTCAACTTGTTTTTTTGGACTGGATGAATTACAATGGCTATTGACAGTCTGTGAAAAACAGACTTTTTAAATTGGGAGAAAATATGGCACAGAAGGGCAAGGCAAGCAGCAAAACTACGGTTCGTCGAATCAAGGCTACTGACGACGCGCCAAAAAAAGAAAAAACTGTAGCGAAAAAAATCAATAAACCAACAAAAATCACCACAAAAACACCTAAAAAGTCTGGCGAAAAAGGTGGATTGATTGGATATTTTAAGGGCGCCTGGGAAGAGCTGAAGCTAGTTCGCTGGCCAACCCGCTCAGCCACTTGGGCAATGACAGCGGCAGTGCTTATCTTCACCTTTGTGTTTGTCGTTCTGATTTTATTACTTGACGCCGCATTTAACTGGGGCTTTAACCAAATTTTGAAGTAAGGGAGAGATTATGAGTTCAAAACGATATGACGATAGCAAGCAATGGTATGCAATTCACACTTATTCTGGCTATGAAGAAAAAGTTGCCGAATCAATCCGCCAGCGAATCAACGGTGTCGATATGGCTGATAAGATTTTTGACGTTATCGTGCCAAAGGAAAAACAGATCCAAATTCGCAACGGCAAACGTAAAATTGTTGAGGCTAAAATTTTCCAGGGCTATGTCTTGGTTGAGATGAAATTGACCGATGAAACTTGGTACATCATCCGCAACACGCCAGGTGTAACAGGATTCGTAGGCGCCGACACTACGCCAACTCCAGTTTCTGAAAAAGAGATTGCGAAAATTAAGAAGCGAATGGGCGTTGAAGAACCAAAGCATCAGATTGACTTCTCAGAGGGCGAAGTTGTTTCAATTATCGACGGTCCGTTCAAGGGCTTTGATGGCGCAGTGAGCGAAATTGACGCATCTAAGGGTACTTTGAAGGTTATGGTCAGCATGTTTGGCCGTGACACTCCAGTCGAGTTGGACGCCCTGCAGGTTAAAAAAGTTTAGCTTGCAATTTTAAGCATTTTTCGATATAATATTCGAGTTACGCACTACAAACTATAAGGAAGAACTATGGCAAAGAAAATTATTGGTAATTTGAAATTACGCATTCCAGCCGGTCGAGCAACAGCAGGTCCTCCAGTGGGATCAACGCTTGGTCAGTGGGGATTAAACATGATGGACTTTATCAATCCATTCAATGATGCTACAAAAGACATGATGGGTAAGGACGTAATTGTTCACATTCAAGTTTACGAAGACCGAACATTTACTTGGAACTCACTTGGTCAGCCAGTTGACGATATGATTCGCGAAAAAGCTGGCATCCAAAAGGGTAGCGGCAAACCACACTCAGACAAGGTTGGTAAGATTACTCGCGCACAATTGCAAGAAATCGCTGAAGCGAAAAAAGACCAATTGAACGCAATCGACATCGAAGGAGCAATGAAAGTTATCGCCGGATCAGCACGATCAATGGGCGTTGAAGTCGTCGACTAATCTACAGAACTTTTAGCAAATAGCCCCGGACTTCTCGGGGTTATTTTATGGGAAGATGTAATAAATGATTGTGAAGAATATTTTAGATGACGGTGTAATCTCCGCGCTTAAAAATGAGCAATTGATAATTGCTAAAACTGACACGATTTACGGAATATTAGCCGCTGCCAATTCAGAAAAAGCCGTCGAGAGATTATATAAGGTTAAGCGGCGCTCCTTAGATAAACCCGTTATTATTTTGGTTGCGGATATTGACGACATTCCTAATCTTGCGCCGTCGATCAAACGCAAATATCAAGAAATCTCCAAAAATAGACCAACAACAATCATCACCAAAGTAAGTCCTAATTTTCTGCCACATCTTCCGAGAAATGGTGGAACATTGGCATTCAGAGTCGTGCCAGAATCTCCGTTGGCAGAGTTAATTCGAACCGTTGGTCTTTTGGTCGCGCCCAGCGCAAATCCATCGGGAGAAGAACCGGCAAAAAACATCACCGAAGCGATAAATTACTTCCACGAATTAGTGCCGATTTATGTCGATTCTGGAGAAGTCGCCAACACTCAACCGTCGCAAATTGTCCGAATCAATGAGGGCGGGGAAATTGAGTTTTTAAGAAGATAGTCCTCGAATAATTGTCAAAAAAATCGCCAAATAAAAAAGACTTCCTCTGAATTACGGGGAAGTCTTTTTGTGAGAGTTACTTCACAAACGGATGTGCAATCTCCAAATCTGGGCGCTTTTCCGCAATTCTCAGCAGCTCGTTATACTTAGCAATTCGCTCTGACCGCGACATTGAGCCAGTCTTAATTTGACCCGTGCCCAAACCGACCGCCAAGTGAGAAATCGTTACGTCCTCCGTCTCGCCAGATCTGTGACTCATCACTGTATTCCAGCCAGCGTTCTTCGCCATCAAAACAGCCTGAATTGTCTCAGTCAATGTACCAATTTGGTTCGGCTTGATTAAGATAGCATTGCCAGCCTTTTCTTCAATTCCGCGCTTCAATCGCTCGACATTCGTCACCAAAAGATCATCGCCAACCAATTGCGCAAAATTGCCCAAATCAGCCGTCATTTTCTCCCAATCCTCCCAAGCTTCTTCGTTCAATCCATCCTCAATCGAGAGAACAGGGACGCGCTCCAGCAGAGCTTTATACGTGCGAATCATTTCGTCAGCCGACAGAATTCGGTGCTCAGTCGCCAAGTTATATTTGCCGTCCTTGTAAAGCTCGCTCGCTGCAACATCCAGCGCAAAGCCAAAGTCCACGCCTAATTTATAGCCAGCCTGCTCGATGGCGCGAGATAGTAACAAAATAGGCTCCATATTACCATTCCTGACATGAGGCGCATAGCCGCCTTCATCGCCAACCGTTGTAGGATAGCCTTCATCTTTCAGGATTTTTGCCAATGCATGAAAAACTTCAGCACTCATTCGAACTGCGTCCGCAAAAGTTGCCGCGCTAGTTGGGATAATCATATATTCCTGAAAATCAGTCGCGCCCAACGCATGCTGACCGCCGTTCATCACGTTGATCATCGGCATCGGCAGGCACATTGCAGGACTTCCAGCTAAGCTATTGACGTATTGATACAACTCCACGCCACGCGACTTAGCGGCAGCTTTCGCTACAGCCAGCGACACCGCCAAAATAGCATTCGCACCCAAACGTGCCTTATTCGGCGTACCGTCCAGACTCTTCATTTTTTCATCAATTGCGGTCTGGTCGAACGGATTAGAACCTTTCAAAGCCTGCGCAATCTCACCATTGACATTTTCGACCGCACGAAGCACGCCTTTACCACTAAACGCCAACTCGCCGTCCCGAAGCTCAACAGCCTCGAAAGAGCCAGTGCTTGCGCCAGACGGAACAGCCGCACGACCGAACGAACCGTCACTCAAAGTAACGTCCGCCTCAACCGTCGGATTTCCACGCGAATCTAAAATTTGCCTTGCTTGTATGTTTGTAATTGTTATATCCATAATTACTATTTTACCAAACATTTGCCTCAATCTCTGAAAATATGGTATAATTTCGACATTATCAATCAATGTTGGGAGGCTGATTTGTTAAGATGACAAATTGCCGTTCGTACCACAGAAAGGATTTTTATGGCAAAGAAAGCCGAGTTGCTAGAAAAAGCAGCAGAACTAAAATTAGAGGTCAGTGAGAAAAATACAATCGCTGAAATTGAAGCAGCAATTGCAGAAGCTACAGACGTAAGCAAATCTCACGACAACAAAGACAAAGACGTTGTTGCTGAGCGCGAAGCTACTGTCGCTAAGTCTGGCAAACGCAGCCAAAAAGCCCTAGATGAAGCTGCTGAAAAAGCAGAGAAGGAAGCTCGCAAGGAAGCTGGCGACACTACTCCACAATCAGACGACGCTGAAGCTCACGTAAAGAAAGGTCCAAAGCCAGTTACTCGTCCACGTTTGGAGCGCCGCGGTAAAAAATATCAAGACGCTGCAAAAAACGTTGAAAAGAACAAATTGTACAGCTTAGACGAAGCTTTGAAATTGGCTACTGAAACCAGTCCAGTCAAGTTCGACGCTAGCGTTGAAATCCACATCCGCTTGGGTGTTGACCCACGCCAAGCCGACCAAAACATTCGCTCAACCGTAGCATTGCCACACGGTACAGGTAAGGACGTTCGCGTAGCAGTTTTTGCACCAGAATCAGAACACGCTGCCGCTAAAAAAGCTGGCGCCGACATCATCGGTGATGAAGAATTCCTAAGCCAATTGGACAAGGAAGAATTGAACTTCGACATTTTAGTCGCAACTCCACAGTACATGCCAAAGCTTGGTAAATACGCACGTTTGCTTGGTCCACGCGGTTTGATGCCAAATCCAAAGTCTGGCACTGTCGCTACTGACGTCGCTAAAGCCGTTTCTGAAGCAAAAGCCGGAAAAGTTGAATATCGCGTTGATAAGCAAGCCATCGTTCACTTGTCAATCGGTAAGGTGTCATTCGGCGCTGAAAAATTGTCAGAAAACGCACGCGCATTCTTAACTAGCTTGAACTCCCAAAAGCCATCCAGCTTAAAGGGCGTTTACGTTAAGAGCGTTGCAATTGCCACAACTATGGGTCCTGGCATTAAAGTAGAGAACTCTCTATAATCTTTATATTTCAGGCAATTAAATCCCGTCGATTCTGGCGGGATTTTTGTGTTACTATTGCATTTTTCATTTTTTATGATAAAATAGTAAAGTCCACCTAGATGCTGATGTTCGGATCCGATTTCCAGCATGGCTGGATAAGGACCTTAACATCTATCTCTGCATCTAGATACCAACAACCATAGGAGGGCGCAGAAATGCGTAACCGCAACAAGGCTCCGCTGGGAGTCTCGGTCGTGGCGATTTTCGTCACGATCTTTGCGATGCTCCTCTTCGGAGGAGTAACGCACGCCGCCGACGAGGCGCAGTCAGCAGCCCAGTCGACCACCGCCCAGTCGGTCGGTGCTACTACGGTAGCGGTCACCGACGAGGCTCAGTCGAGCAGCAGCAGTAATGCTGCAGCGGTTGCTAACAACGACGCTCAACCCGCCAACAGCGGACACGGGTGTATTTCCCGGGACATTTCTCCTGGGGAAATCGAAACGTCCCTAGTAACCTCAGACGGTTCCTTGGAGTTCACCGCCTACGAGGCGGTGAGATTTTCGGTTACTTTGACCCTCGAGGAGGGTCATTGTGCGGGGGACCATATCGACATTACTGTCCCGAGTGAGCTCGGGACAGACGGTAATGATAGCCCCATCCCGATGACGACTCCTTCCGGAATTATCATCGGATACGCCACGTATAATGGTACCGCCCACAAGGTGACCGTTACGTTGACCGACGAGGTCGAGGTTTCTGAGCGTCAGGGCTTCCACGCAGACGCGTGGTGGCTCGTGCACATGAGCTCCGTCCTTGTTCCCGGGGAAACCCGGGAATTGGTTTGGAATATCGACGGGGTCGTCCGCAGGACGACCATCCAAGTAGGTGTCTGCGACGGCTGCTCCACCATCGGCGCAGAGCCCTCTAAATGGGGTTCTGTAGATGACTCTAAGCAGCACGTCACCTTGGTTCTGCCAACGGCAGAACACGACGGACAGACATTTACGGTCACAGACACACTGACCTCACCAGGTCAGTCTTTTACCTGTGACCAACTGCTGACTGGACGGATTGGCGTCTATTCTGAAGCTGGCGACTGGGGTCAGCCGATGTATACAAGATACATCGAGCCTGATGTCGTTAGCTGCGATAATACTAGGGCGACCATCAACGTTAAGTTGGATAAGGGCGAAAAGGCCCGTTTCCAACTTAACGTCAGCGTCAGCGCCACGGACCCCGGTCCGTGGCGTGACGTTGCCAATATCACTTCCCAGGATAAATCCTGGGAAGTGGCTGCCCGAATCATACGTCGAGAATCTGGCGGTAACGCCGGATTCGACACCAACCCCGTGGTGCCCACGCCGACCCCGACTCCGAGCCCGAGTCCGTCGGCACCAAGCCCGACACCGAGTCCGAGCCCGACGCCAACGCCTGTGACGCCAACTCCGGCGCCATCGGCATCACCGAGTCCGAGCCCAACACCGTCGACATCTCCGGAGCCGACTCCGAGCACGACGCCGGAACCGAGTCCGTCGGCAACGCCGTCGACATCTCCGGCACCCACGCCGGAACCGACATCGACTCCGAGCCCATCGACGACACCGTCGGCAACACCGGTGCCGACACCCACGCCGTCGACAACACCGGCACCCGTGCCCACGCCGACTCCGACCCCGAGCACGCCGCCCCGGCAGTTCCGACTGCCGATAACCGGCGGCGCCGGGAGCAGTGCGATCGCTGTCGCGGTCGCGCTTCTGACTGCCGGAGTCGCCACCTTCTGGATGCGCCGCCGCCAGACGACACACCCAGAAGGATAACCAACCTTTCGCTGAGGGGTGTTAGTTTAATCGACTAGCGCCCCTCAGCGGAGAACTCAGGTACAGAGAGAAAGGAGGTTCCATACCCGCTCCATTACGGAGCGGGTTTTCTCTTTGGTTAGACATAGACACCTATTGATTTTATTACGTTATTATTGTAAAATAATCGGCTGGAAAATAATCGCCATAACTCTTGTTTTTCGTTGTCATTTCTGCTACAATGATCTAGAACATTACCAAAGACAGTGGCGACTTGGTGTAAAACAAGTATAAAAATGCCACCGAGGGATGAAACTAACAGTTTTATTTGACGTCTTTGGTAGTGCGAGAATCAAAGACGTTTTTTGATTCTCCATTACCGTACGTTAACAAATTGGCACATAACAAATTAACTCAATCAAAGAAAGGATTTTTATGGCAATTTCACGCGATAAAAAACAAACTTTGGTTGCTGAACTGACAGAGCTATTAAAAGACGCTAAGGGTACGGCTTTTGCTCGATATCAAACTCTTACCGTTGCCGACCTACAAGAACTACGCAAGGCAGCTCGCGAAGCGGGCGTTACCATCAAGGTTGTTAAAAACCGATTGGTACGTGTAGCTCTTCAGGAAATCGACACTTACAAAGAAACCGACACCAGCTTATTGGTTGGTCAATTGGTTTACGCCGTAAGTAGCGAAGATGAAGTTATGCCAGCAAAGGTATTGGATACGTTTGCAAAAACACATCCAGCATTACAACTTGCAGGTGGCTTCTCAGGCGAAGGCTTGGCAATTAGCGAAGCTGACGTTAAAGCATTGGCAGGCCTACCAAGCAAAGACCAACTCGTTGCTCAAGTGGTATCACAATTGCTATCACCAGTACACGACACGGTCAACGCGCTTGGCGGCAATTTGCACGGACTTTTGGACGGCATCGAAGCCAAAGCTACTGCTTAAGTTTAGCAATCAACACTAGTAACGTTGCAACAATCGCAACAACATAATAATAAAGGAGAATATCAATGGCTGATATTAAGAAATTGGCTGAAGAACTTGTAAAATTGACAGTTCTAGAAGTTAACGAATTGAAAAATCATCTTAAAGAAGAATACGGCATCGAGCCAGCTGCTGCAGCTGTCGCTGTTGCTGGTCCAGCTGCTGGTGGTGACGCCGCTGCTGCTGACGAAAAAACTGAGTTCACAGTTACTTTGAAAGACGCTGGTTCTCAGAAGGTTGCAGTCATCAAGGCTGTTAAAGAAATCACTGGCCTAGGTCTAGGTGAAGCAAAAGCTATCGTTGACGGCGCTCCAGCACCAGTCAAGGAAAAAGTTTCTAAAGACGAAGCTGAAGCTGCAAAGAAAACTTTGGAAGACGCTGGCGCTACTGTCGAGCTTTCATAATTTGTTATATAACGCCAATTTGTTTCGTTTAATCACCGTCCGCTCTGGGCGGTGATTTTTATGTCGCCAATCTTAATATCACGAACCGCACGTCAATTTCAAGAGTAAAATTTGCAACACTTTTTTATTCATATCTTATAGCGCTGTGGAAAATTGGATAAAAATAGATAACGCGACTTGATATAAATGTAAGGATATGCTATATATTAGTTAAGTATTATAAAAAATAGACAAAGGAATTGCGAGAACCATGTCTGAATTACCAGAAAAGCAAATTAAGCGTCTGAGAACACTTATTCAAGAGGCGGAAACCAATTTAGCTGCCGCAAAAGAGTTATTGATTAGTATTATTGGCGATGATGGTCAAGTTGTTACGCCAAAAACTTCGTCAGATAACGTAGCGGGAAAGATTATCGAAGGCGTATTTGACGGACAAATGATGCTTAGCCCGGATGGTAAAAATTACCCAATCCCAGCCAACTACGCTTCAAAGTCGAAACTGGTTGAGGGCGACTTGATGAAATTGACAATCGCTGAAGATGGCAGCTTTATTTATAAGCAAATCGGCCCTGTACCACGAAAGCAAGTTATCGGAACACTTGTCCAGCACGACGGAATTTACTACGTCGAGGCTTCTGGCCGCGAATATCGTATTTTGCTTGCTAGCGTAACTTACTTCCGAATTAACGTCGGCGACCAAGTTACAATCATCATCCCTGAAGACAATCCTGACGCAACTTGGGCTGCAGTCGAAGCTGCATTGTAAGGAAACTCGATGCTACCGAGCGAGTTTCTGCTCAGTTATGCCAGTTTTAACGCCGACAATAAACCCTTTATTGGATGTCAAGTTGGCGATAAAATTGAGCGTTATGAATTATTCGGACAAGATTTATCTCTTGAGTTCGATTTTTCTGTTAAATATTGCGCGGGTTGGGTGGATTTTGAGAATCGCTGTAGCCAAATTTGTCCAGATTACGCCACGGTTGATGAAAAGTATGAAAATTGCTTAAAATGCCGCGATAAAACCGGCTTCAATCCAGCATTTTACAACGCCAATTCGGTTTCCGCTCAACAAGAAAAAATCAATCAAAATCCGCACTTTGTTTACTTGGCGTACTTCGCGCCGAACGTCATAAAAGTTGGAATCTCGCAAGAAGAGCGCGGAATTCGGAGATTATTGGAGCAGGGAGCGCGATTAGCCATAAAATTAGAAACGTTTTCTTCGGCATTAATCGCCAGGCAATATGAGGCAAAAATTTCCAAGCTGGACGGAATAGTTGAAACTCTGCCAGTTCACAAAAAGCTGGAATTGATAAAACTACCTTTTGATCGTGTGATTGGCGAAAAAGAATTGCGACAAAAATTACTTGAAATTGAGCAGAAAATTGGCGTGTCGTTTCCGAAATCCGAGCTAATTCCTTGCGAAGATTATTTTCAAACCGCTGGCGTTGATTTGTCACGTGTCGTTTTAATGAAGGATTGCAGTCAATTAGTCGGACATGTACGCAGTATCATCGGCTCAATTGTCATCACTGATTACGACGATCAGCTGCTGGCTTACAACGTTAAAAAGCTTATTGGCTATCGGGCGCAAAAAGTTGACGGAGAAATTGAGCTGGATTTACCAACCGAGCAATTAACGTTATTTTAAAAGACACAAAATCTCCTTTTTTAACAGAGATGACATTATTATTGTGATATATTTTTGACAAAATTGCTTGACATTTTATTCTATTATTGATATATATATTAGCTTTCACAACGCGTGTTAGCTTGCGTCAAATCGACGCACCGTTTTGCGGAGGATTTATTTTCTCCGCCCGACTCCAGAAGGAGTTATCATGGGAAAGAACTGGTGGAGCGAGCCGATGGGTGGCTGCGACTCTGAGGGCAACCCCATCACCATGTCGTTCGGTAGCGGTCCGAAGGAGGGACACACCCTCATCGGAGATGGCGACCGCAGCGGCGGTATGGGCGTCGGCGGTGGTCTCGCCGACGGTGCGACGCACTACTCGTTCCTCGAGAGCGACAACCACGACCACTACGGGTCTGGCAACGGATCCAACAACAACGGTACCAACCGCGGCCAGTACACCACCGGCCCTGGCCACTAGACCCATCGTCCTGGACATGACCTGAAAAATGTCTTATCCTGAGTATGATATAAAACTACTCACTTACCTAGAGGATTCACTATGTCAGAATGGACAGAAAAAGATTTTGAGTCGTACACCCAATCTGATTGGGAACTTATTAAAACAGTCAAGCAGCTTGCCGATGAAAATCTTGATAATGTTAAGATTTTAACACGTGCCAATGATATAGCATTGGCAATTTTTGGTATGTTGTGCGTACGGCTGCGCGATAATGGAGAAGAGGGTGCGGACGGCCTCGGTATGTCGTTACAAGAATATATAGGAACAGTCCTAGCCAACGCAAAGAGAAAGAAAGAAGATGACGGCTGGGCCGCCGAGTTTGCTAAACCTATTGATCAATTTATCGAATACGGTAAAAATAAATTTGGCGAATAAATTATCACCTATAGACATGAACAATTACTCAAATTTTGTATTTCCGTCTGTAGTTTTTGAAGCATTTCCAATTCTGAAAAAATTGGGTTATGTTCGACAATTCGCACCACTGATACCGCTTAGTCCAGATACGACTTTTCATCTATTCGGCGGTAAGGATGGATACTTTCTTATACTAGTTATGACCGACTATGCCGACCCAATAAATCAAAGTCAAGAGTTAAAGAATATCTCTGGTGAATATGCATTTGAATTTACTAAGCTTATCAAGCCGTACAGTAACAATGAGCATATTGAAATAAAAGAAAACGACGAGATACTTGAAAATCCAACCGTGTCAGGCCCTAATAGTTACTACCGTTTTTATGTCGCCGAAACAAAACACAAAATCGATCTGCGCTATCCATAAAAAATGCCGTTTTCTGCTATAATTATCTCATGAGGAGCATGAGGGGATGAGTCAGGCGCTATATCGTAAATATCGCAGTCGCAGTTTGGATGAAGTTTTAGGTCAAGATCACGTGACTAGTATTTTACGTCGAGCGTTAGAGCAGGGAAAAATTGCTCATGCGTACTTGTTGACTGGACCGCGTGGCGTGGGAAAAACATCGGTGGCGCGAATTCTGGCGCACGAGATTAACCATTTGCCATATGATGACGATTCTTCAAACTTGGATATTATTGAAATTGACGCAGCCAGCAATAACGGCGTTGATGACATTCGAGCCTTAAGGGAAAAAGCCCAAGTCGCGCCTGTTTCTGCGCCGAAAAAAGTTTATATCATCGACGAAGTTCACATGCTGTCAAAATCGGCATTTAACGCGCTATTAAAAACCCTGGAAGAACCGCCAGAGCACGTGGTATTTATCTTAGCTACAACCGACGCCGACAAACTTCCAGCCACCATTCTTAGCCGTGTGCAGCAATTTTTCTTCCGCCCAATTCCGACGGAAATTATGACGCGCCAGTTAATGAATATAGCGAAAAAAGAGGGATTCGCAATTGAAGAGGACGCCGCCAGGTTAATCGCTGAACGTTCCCGTGGCGGATTCCGTGACGGCATCAGTACGCTTGACCAATTGTCGATTTTAGCAACTCCAGACCAGCCGTTGACAGCGAATATGGTTACCGAATATTTGGGGCTGAGCGACGCGACGATGCTCGGCAATTTGTTGGATTCATATCCATCCGACGACAACGAAAAAGTCTTAAACATCTTTCAGGAATTAGAAAATAGCGGCGCAAATTCAGTTATCGTGTCACATCAATTATTGTCGATTGCTCGCAATAGGTTACGGAAAAATCCGAATCTTATTAGGTTAGTTCAGCAATTGATCGAGGTTGATCGACACCCGCACCCAGACTTGAAATTATTGACGATATTCATGAATAGCAATTCTCAGCCAACAGAAAAGCCAGTTGCGACAAAGAAAGATACAACTCAAACTGCGACCCAAAAACCCGCCGAAAAACCAACACCAATTAAGCCCGCAGAGTCAGCAAAACCGACCGAAAAGCCGATTGAAAAAGAAGAAAAACCAGCCGATCCAGCAAAAAAAACTGCCGCAAAACCAAAGAAAACCGACGCGCCACTAGCGCTAAATTGGGAAAAAGTCATTGAAAGAGCGAAGGAAAAATCCCTCGGGCTGGCGTCATTATTGCAGAAAAGTCAGTGGTCATTTGACGGTGAAAAATTGACAATTTACGCAGGTTCTGCGTTTTATAAGAAAAAACTGGACGACGCAAAAAACAAACCATTGATCTCGGAAATTATCTCAGAAGAAACCGCGATGGATTTGGAAATTGATATAATTGGAGAGAAGAAACCGCCAGAGGACGAAAAATTGGCGGAAATTGCAGAATTAATGGGTGGCGGCGAAGAAGTTAAGCTGGAGGATATTTAATGGCAGACAAGAGTGAAGAAGTAAAAGGGAAGATACCGCCACAAAATTTGGACGCAGAAAAGAGTTTGCTTGGGGCGGTTTTAATTGACGAGGAAGTTTTGGCGGACGCCGCAGAAATTACTCACCCTAGCGATTTTTACGACAAGAATCACGGATTGATTTTTGCTGGAATGATGCGGCTATTTGAAAAACATAAGCCCGTCGACCTCCTGACCTTAACCGACGAGTTGAAACGTAAGGATGAACTGGAATTGGTTGGCGGCTCGGCATATCTGACAGAGCTAACAAATTACGTCCCAACGGCAGCGCACGCATCGGCTTATGCGGAAATGATTGCGCAAGCAGCGGTTCGCAGGCGCCTAATAAAAGCGAGCGGCGATATTTCAGAACTTGGCTATGACGAATCGACGACCACGCAGGAATTATTAGAGAAGGCTGAAGCTGAACTTTTCAGCGTGTCAGACCAATCAACCAAGCAAGATTTGGTCAGCCTGGAAAGTATTCTGACGGATAGCTTTGACCGAATTGAAGAGCTTAGTAAGAATAAAGGCTCTCTCAGGGGAGTTCGCACTGGTTATCGTGATCTGGACAATATGACCGCTGGTCTACAAAAATCGGACTTGATCATTCTGGCCGCGCGTCCAGCCATGGGTAAGACGACGCTGGTGACGAATTTGGCTTATAACGTGGCAACAATTGAAAAGAGTCCCGTCCTATTCTTCAGTCTGGAGATGAGTAAGGAACAGCTGGTCGACCGTATGCTGGCAGATGCATCGGGTGTTGATAGCTGGAATATTCGCACCGGAAATCTGAGCGACGAAGATTTTGCTAAATTGTCTGAAGCTATGGGTGAAATGGCTGAGGCGCCAATTTACATCGATGACACACCGGGGCTGTCAGTTTTGGAAATGCGCACTAAAGCGCGTCGAATTGCCCACGAAAATCCATTAGGGCTAATTATCGTCGACTATTTGCAGCTTATGCAAGCCAACGGAAACCACAACGGGAACCGCGTTCAGGAAGTTTCGGAAATTTCCCGTGGACTGAAGCTTATTGCTCGCGAATTGAATGTGCCGCTAATTGCCCTGAGTCAGCTGAGCCGTTCTGTCGAATCGCGCACGCCACCAATTCCGCAACTAGCCGACCTGCGTGAATCTGGTTCCATTGAGCAGGACGCCGACATCGTGAGCTTTATTTATCGCCCTGGATATTACGAGCCTGACAACCCGGAAGTTCAGAATATTACAGACCTCATCATCGCCAAGCATCGTAACGGCCCAGTCGGTAAAGTCCAATTGTACTTCCACCCAGAGCGCCTACGCTTTATGAGCCTGGATCGCAAGCATGAATAGAATTGTGCTATAATCATACCAATGAAAAAGCAAAAAGTTACCGATATATTCCTTTACCGATGGCGCTACGTTTTCGGCTATACGTTGCTGGCGTTACTATACGTGGGGGCTATTATAATTTCCGCGTTGCACGTGCCGGGAGGTTTGTCACAAGCAGAAATCAACATGGTCAATACGACAAATCACTTGAATTTTAGTATAGAAGGAATCGCCGTCACAAATCTGCCATTCCATCTTATTCAATTGCTATTCTTCAAACTGTTTGGCGTCAGTTTATTAACAATTAAAGCGCCCGCCGTAATCATTTCAATCGCCAGCTCCGTCGCAATTTTCTTCCTCTTAAAACGCTGGTTTAAGCCGTCCACAACGATTCTATCGCTATTAATCATGGCAACGACCGGACAATTCTTATTCATCGGACAAAGCGCAACTGTTGGCATTTTATACATCTTTTACACCGCGCTAACTTTGCTTTTTGCCACATTGATTCTCCAGAAAGCCCAGAACGCCTCCATTTGGCGAATCAGCTTAGCGATCACCACGGCGCTCAGCCTTTTCACCCCGTATTTTTGGTATATCAATCTGGGACTTCTGATCATCGCCTTTTTACATCCGCATCCACGCTATTTCCTCGTCTCCCGAAAACATCGCAAGTCTTGGATTGTGCCGTCCGCTATTTTATTCGCGATTGGTTGTGCGATTAGTTTTCTTTGCTATAAATCCCACGCGCTATTTTACAGCCTCATCGGCATCAACAGCCTAAGTTTTGACATTGTCGCAAACCTCAGGACTTTATATTACACATATATTTGCATTTTCCCATCAGTCGTAGGAAACCAAATCACGCCAATTATGGACGTCAACGCAATGGTGCTAATCGGACTAGGGCTATTCCGCAGCTTCCAAAAAATCTCCAGCGCCCGCTCGTTTATGATTTGGTCGTGGCTAATCTTAGCATTGGCGCTGCTCATCTTCCAGCCAAGCCTCACCCCAATAATCATCATCCCGCTATTCATTCTCTTGGCAGTCGGATTGGAATCCCTAATGAACATGTGGTACGGACTTTTCCCGCGCAACCCATATGCTCGCGGTACCGGACTGGTTCTCATATCAATGCTAATCATCGTTATGGTGGCAGGCGGCAGCTTCCGCTACATTGATAGTTATCGTTATTTCCCAGAAGCAACTTCACGCTTCAATAAAGATTTGTCTCTGCTCCGTAAGAATACCGCGCCGACCGATTCATTCTCGTTATTGGTCAGCAAAGAAGAATCGCCAATTTACGAAGCGCTTAAAAAGCACAACTATCACCAAATATCAATTATCCACACAGCACCAGCAAACGTCGGACAAACTTTATACGTTAGCCACAGCGTAAAGTCTCAAATTCCGCAGACTTACTCTGGGCACTTGTCGTCAGTAATTGTCAATGACCATAAGGACGGCGACCGATTCTATATCTACACATCCGACCGCAAATAGGGTATAATTGTAAGTGTTAAATAAGGAGGAATATGGCGTTTGATCAGGTAAAAATGCTGCAACAATTACGCAAAGCACAGAAACAATTAGGCAAAGAAATCATCGAAGTTGAGGCTGGCGATGGCGCTGTGATCGTGCAAATCACTGGCGAGTTAAAGATTAAATCTGTAAAGATTGACCCAGAAATGGTCGACTTGGAGAATATCGAAGAGTTGGAACACTGGATCGAAATCGCAGTTCGCGACGGCATGACAAAGGCTCAGGAAGTCGCTGCTGAAACTATGAAGCCATTGATGGGCGGCTTGGGCAACTTGCCATTCTAAGGCCATGTCAATCGACATTTTACCAAAAGCTCTGACTGCTTTAATTGATGATTTTGGTAATTTACCTGGAGTTGGACCGCGTACGGCTGAAAGATATGCCTACGCGGTTTTACGCCGTAATCCCAAATCCGCAAAGCAATTAGCGCATTCATTAGACCGATTACACGACCGCGTAAAAACCTGCCCGAAGACATTTGCGTTGATCGACTCAGATGACGATGTGTCGCCTTTATATGCAGATTCGAACAGGAATAAAAAAGTCGTTTGTGTAGTCGAGGAGCCGCTAGACATTGTCGCTATAGAAAGAACAGGGCAGTTCCTGGGTACATACCACGTGCTGGGCGGCGTTATCTCACCAATTGACAATATTGGACCAGAGCAATTGCATATCCCAGAGCTAATTGAACGTATAAAAACCGACGACGTTCAAGAGATTATTATCGCCACGAATGCTTCAGTTGAGGGCGAGTCGACCGCGCTATTCCTACAGCGCTACATCCAAGAAGCTGGATTAAATACGACTATCACACGCTTGGCTAGAGGCATTCCAGTCGGCGTTGACCTTGAATATGCAGACCAAATTACACTAACTCACGCACTGGAAGGTCGAAAACAGTTATAGACTCAACAGCTTCATCACCAATAAAAATACCCGCCATCTCGGCGGGTATTTCGTTGCTAGCTTAGCTGATTACATTTGGCGGCGGCTAGCGATGTAAGCGATAGTAGCTGTAGTTAGTCCACCTAGGCCTAGTGCTGACATGATCGCGTCACTTGCACCAGTCTTTGGCAATTCTGGGCTAGGTGTTGGTGTTGAAGGAGTGTTTGGTGTAGGAGTAGGAGTTTCCTTACATTCGTCCAAGTTAGTCTTGTGAATCTTTTCGTTAAACTCTTCCTTTTTAATCTCCTTAGTGTACTTCTTACCACCTTCTTCAATTACACAGACTGTGATCTTAGCAGGAGTTTCCTTACATTCGTCCAAGTTAGTCTTGTGAATCTTTTCGTTAAACTCTTCCTTTTTAATCTCCTTAGTGTACTTCTTACCACCTTCTTCAATTACACAAACGATCATTTTTGGCTCTGGCTTAACCGTAACAGTTTTTTGACAGTTAGGGTTTTGCCTCTTAACTTCACCAGTTTCTTTACCGTTTACAGTAATAGTAACTGTGTAGTTGCCTTCTTTTGCGTAAGTGTATTGAATTTCTGATGAGTTAGTTGTCTTGATGTTGTTATCACCGAAGTTGTATGTGTAGCTAGTGATAGATGCGCCACCCTTGGCAGTTGCCTTAACGCTGAACTTAAAGGTGTTTCGAGAAATCTCAGTTACTTGCAAAGCGTCACATGTTAGAGCAGGCTTTGCTGGAGGTGTTGTTGGGTTACCCCAAACTGGGTTACCACAGTCTTTAATCACACCAGTGATAAATGAGCCGCTATTGTCAAACCATGCGTAAATATTGTAGCTCTTAGGTCCGTCAACGAAGCTCTGACCAGTTGTGTATTGGTAGTAAGTATATCCGTTTGAGGTCTTATAGCTACGTTGTGGCTGAGGTTGACGAGTACCAGCTTTAGACTGTACGGTTATAGCGTTTGTAGCTACAACACGACCGTCAACTGTAATGTTACCATTTGCGTCAACTACGCCTTCGCGCATATTTGATCCGCCCTGAACCATAGTCTCAGTAACGTACCACTCTTTGTATAGCTCTTTAATTTCTGTACGGCTGTATGCTGTTTGCAATTCTGACATAGAATGTGTACCACAGTATACAACGTTAAAGCTGTTACAGCCGGCAGCCTGTGAAGGTGATGCCAACCAGATTCCACCGAGCATAGCAAATCCCAAAGAGATAGCAATGCCGATTTTCTTAAATTTGTTCATAAAAACTCCTCTTTTCCAGCCCTATCTTCAGGCTTTATGTCCTCATACTAGCACAATCTTTATATTTTGTCAATAATAATTTATAAAAATGTTTATGTTTTTTCGATTGCGCAGTATTTTTAATAGTCCATCACATATTATACCACTTATGTAATTAAAAACAATATATATTATATTAGAGTAAAAATCATTTGTTATAATAAATAACATGCTAGACACAGCTAAACAATTCATTCAATCCGCAAACAATATAGTTATTATTCAAGCCGAAAATCCCGACGGCGACAGCTTGGGTTCAAGCTTGGCGCTAGAAGAAGTCTTAAGCGACCTAGGGAAGACTGTTACTTTATATTGTCCAGTAGATATACCGAAATATCTTCATTATATTCGCGGTTGGGATCGAGTGCAGAACGACTTTCCGTTTCAAGCCGACGCTGCGATAATTGTCGATACGAGCGCGGATATCCTTCTCAGCAAGGTATTAGAAACTCCTGGGGCGCGACATTTTCTGGAAACACACCCGACTCTGGTTATTGATCATCACACAGCCGAATCGACACTTAGCTTTGACCATATTATGTTATCCGAAACCGTCGTGGCGACCGGGGAATTACTGTATAAGCTGTTCAAGCATTCCGACTGGAAGATAAATCCTCAGGCTGCCGAAGATTTATTGATAGCTATTATGAGCGATAGCCTGGGACTTACTACGCAAAACACCACAGCTCAGACTTTTCATACGGCGGGAGAACTTACAGAGCTGGGCGCATCCAATGCGGAAATTGAAGAGCGACGACGCGAATTTATGAAGAAATCGCCAGAAATTTTGGCGTACAAGGGGAAATTGATCGAGCGAATCGAATATTTATTAGACGGACAATTGGCGCTGGTGCATGTGCCATTTGAAGAAATCCAAGCCTACAGCGATTCCTATAACCCCGGCGCGTTGATTGGCGATGAATTGAGGCTGGTTGAAGGCGTGGCGCTTAGCTGTGTTATTAAAACTTATCCTGACGGCAAATTAACCGCACGCTTACGGGGTAATTTACCAATTGCCGATACCGTGGCTGGATACTTCGGTGGCGGCGGTCATCCGTATGCGGCAGGATTCCGCGTATATGAAAGTTATGATGAAATCGTCCGAGAATTAGTTACAGCGACAGATAAGGCTCTACGAGAAGCAGAATAGTATTGACATTTTATTCTATTAGTGATATAAATGAGTACAGCTTTTGTTGACAAGTCGAGCAAATCCTTGTCCGAAGGCGTACCTTGACAAGCAGATGATTATAAGATTATAAGACGAAATTAAGCATGAAGCGAGGTTTTGGTTGTTGATAGAAAATTAATTGACAATTGAAATCTCGTTTCATGCTGGCTAGATGGCCGTATGAAGTTCTTTGTTGAAAGGCAAAGATGGCGACAGTCGCTGCGAGAAAGAGAAGGGAAAGAAAATGATCTCCAAGACCTCCAATGAAGAGAAGACTGCAACATTCACGCTGAAAGATGGAACTCTTGTAAGCATTAAAGGCTCTAGGGGTATCATCACATCTATCGATGAAGGTCGCAGGTTTTACGTCAAAGACGGAGAAAATCTTGATGTCACAGTAGGAAATGACCACCTCTTCGCGTTAAAGGGAGAGATGGTCATCAACCCTGACGGATCGTATCTCAAAATCAAAGGATCAGACGTGAGATTGAAAATGGGTGATAAATTGATCCTAGTTTCAAGAGGAACAATCCACCTCTTCGACGACATGGGAGAGGTAGTGATCGGTGGCGAGGGAATCATAGTCAAACACGAAGACGCGACACTTTTCACTCAGAAAGGGGACGCCACTTGCTACAGGTCCGACAACGTGCCCTGGTATAAAGACAAAGAGGTTCTTATGCATGGATGGCAGATCCATGCAATAGTTGGCGACAAGTCCATACTCGTCGCCTCTTTCTCCGACCGATATGAAGCCTGCGCTGGAACAGTCAGCGGAGGAGGCTTTAGGTTTGTCGGAGGGGTAGAATACGAGCTGTTCTAAGCAAGTCTCCTGACGGGTAGCGATAAGCGGACGGTGATATCGAACTGATGTCACACCCGGCATCTAATCTTATATCTTCATCTGCTTGTCGCTATTCCTTGAATTCAATATACAAACAGAAGTCCCAACTGGGACTGTTTTTTATGTCAATTTTGAAAAACTGACCAGAGTACCGTACAATAGAACTAATGATAAAGCTCTATAACACGCTCACTAGACGAAAAGATGAACTGACGCCGCTTGACGGAGAAACGGTCAAGTTTTACACCTGTGGTCTAACAGTTTATTCGCAACCGCACATCGGCAACTGGGTTGGCTATATTTACTGGGATGTGTTAGTACGACTGCTACGCTGGCAAGATATCCCAGTTATTCGAACGCAAAACATCACTGATGTTGGTCATTTGACAAGTGATGACGATAACGGCGAAGACAAAATGGAAAAAGGTGCCCGCCGTGAAGGGAAGACTGCCTGGGATGTGGCGGAAAGATATATTTCCATAGCTAATCACGAGGCTTACGACGTGTTGAAATTGATAAAACCTGACTATTTGGTGCGGGCGACGGATTATATTCAACAGCAGATTGACTTCGCAAAAGGACTGGACGAAAAAGGATTTTTATATAAAATCGACGGCGACGGCATGTATTTTGATACGTCACTTTTGAAGGATTACGGGAAATTAGCGCGGCTGGACGTGGCGGGGCTGGAGGCTGGCGCCAGAGTGAGCGTTGAAGGAAAGCGCAATATTACTGACTTCGCCGTCTGGAAGTTTTCGCCAAAAGACGCCAAGCGCGACATGGAGTGGGATAGTCCGTGGGGAATCGGTTTTCCTGGCTGGCATCTGGAATGTTCGACGATTGCCCGTGAAACGCTCGGCGACTCCATCGATATTCACGCAGGCGGAATTGATCATATTCCAGTTCATCACACGAATGAGATTGCCCAGAGCGAAAGTCTGACTGGGAAGCAATTTTCTCAGATTTGGCTACATAATAATCACATAAAAGTCGATGGTCGAAAGATGAGCAAATCTCTGGGGAATATTATTACGCTGGAAGATATTATTTCGCGAGGGTTTAGTCCGATGGCGTTTAAGCTGGCGATTCTCAGCAAGCATTATCAAACGGAGGGCAATTTTACCTGGGAAATCCTGGAAGCAGCACAGGCGCGATTGAACCATTGGCGGGATTACGCGGTTCTGAGACATCAGACTCACGACACACTGGAAGATGACGATGATAAGGACGAGCAGGACGATTCGGTTTCGTTGCTAGCGGGACGTCAGGCGTTGGTCGAGAAATTGAATGACGATTTGGATACTCCAGGCGCACTGGCGTTGATTGATGAAGTATTTTCAAAGTTGGATCATACGTCGCTTGATAAAATTCATCGACAGAGTCTAGTGCAGTTTATTGATGAGATTGACGAGATTTTAGGGCTGGATTTGGCTGAGTCTACGCCTGATATTACTGACGATTTGAAGAGGTTGATTATCCAGCGACGTCAAGCGCGTGCAGAGAAAAATTGGGAAGAATCCGACAGAATTCGCGATGAACTTCTTCAGGCTGGCGTTGCCGTTCGCGACACTCCAAGTGGCAGCATCTGGACATGGAAATAGCCCGCTAGAGATTCAACGGGCTATATTTTTATTTCGTGCTAATTAATCCTCGTTTTTCAATTTCTTAACTAATTTATTAAGAGGCTTTTCGCTTTCAACGCGCTCAGACTTGGCCTGCTCCAAGTAATTATCCAGCAAAACTTTTACGACGCCAGCGGCTGGAATAGCAACCAAACCGCCCAATAGACCGCCGACATATAAACCAATTGTCACCGCAACCAAGACAGTCAGAGCCGACAATTCAACCTTCTTTGATTGGATAGAAGGGGAGACAAAGTTGTTCTCAATCTGTTGGTAAATCACGAAATAAATCGCGTAAATAACGCCCGCGGTCATATTATTGAAGAATAGTAACAGTGATATCAACGCACCAGCAATCGTTGCGCCAAACATCGGAATTAGCGTCAACACAAACGTCGCCATAACGGTGAGCATTGCCAAATTGGAATTTATGACAGGGAATGTCAAGCTCAGCACAAACACTACGAAACCTGACAATATCGCATCGATTCCAGAAACGGTCAATTGCCCAGAAACATATCCCGTAATCACATTATACATTCGGCCAACCAGCTTCTTATGACGCTCCATTTTTTCTTCGTCGTTGTATAGTCCCCACAAACGCTTCACCCAAGTTGGACCCTCGAGAAGCATCAGGAATGACAATACCAGCACCAAGAATAGCGAGCCTAAGAACGACGCCAAAGAACCAACGCTGGACAACAGATTCGTGCCAACGCTCGTGGCCCAAGACGAAGATTGCTGCTTAATGTTTTCCATCATCGAATCGACCTGTGGGCGCAAATTGTTCTTATCAATAAAATCATTGACGCCACGCCACTGTGAGCTGGCTTGATCAATTATGCTAGGAATGCTTTCGACAAATTTGGCAGATTGTTGGACAATTGGCGGAATAACAAACCAGATCACACAACCCAAAAGCAGAACCAGCGTCGTGTACGCCAGTGCCGTGCCGCCCAATCGGCTTTTTCCAGGAAGCTTCTTAGCAATTGCCGCAACTGGACGGTTCAATGCCAACGCCAAAAACAGGGAAATTCCCAATAAAACCAGCGCGTCCTTTGCGGAATAAATTGCCAGACCAGCCAGACCAAAGCCCATCACGACCAGCCAAAATCGCACAAATGTTTTCGTGTCTATCTCTATACGTACTTTCATAATTAAACTTTACCAGCTTTTCGACGTGTCCGCAACGCCGACAAAGATAATTTACTATCATAAGACATCGCGCCGTAACGGAAAACGCGCACGGATAGCCACATGACAAACACCGCTGTAGCGACCAAAATTGCCGTACCGAGCAGAGCTTCCCAAATCGGCAAATTGCCTATTGCGTTTCGTAATAACAATGGAATCGGCGCGGTGAATGGAAATAGCGATAAGAACTTAACGAAGAAATAATCAGGGAAGGAGACGAACGCCGTGATTCCGTAAAATGGACCAATGAATAGCATAATTACAATTCCGAACCACTGACTGGCTTCTTTGGCGGTCGGCATCATCGCGCCCAAAGTCACCAACATTCCCGTAAATAAAGTGAAGCTTGCAGAGAAAATTATGATCGCCAGACCAATTCTCACAGGATCAAACACAAGCGTACTCAAGTCCAGATTAGGCAATTGCAACTTCGAGCCAAATGCCAAATAGCCCGCCAAAACTGGCAAAACAATTACCAAAATCTGAATTAAAGCCAACACCATCAAAGACAGAATTTTACCCGTAATCAAAGTGTCAGTTTTAACGGTCGTAAGCAGCATTTCCACCGTGCGATTTTCTTTTTCCTCAGTGGTGCTAATGAGCATTTGATTGCCAAAAATGCTAATGAGAATGAACAAAACAACCAAAAACATTCCCGGCACGATCATCTCATTAATACCGCCATGCTCTTTTCCGTCCAGATATGTGGTTGATGACAATTGGACTTTGTCGCGTAAAATCGCAACTTGTGCTGGATTAACGTCACTTGCTACTGATTGACTCAATAAGCTCTGCGCCACTGCGCCGTATTTTCCGTTTTGGAATAACCCAACATCTTTACCGTAAACTTCGACCTTTTGCTTGCTCAAATCTTTTGGAAAATAAACATACGCATCAACCTTATTATTTTTTACGTCGTCAATTCCAGATTCTTTCGATTTGGCAGTTTTGGCTTTAATTGCCGTCAGTAATTCTGGCTTCACCAACTTCGAATCGTCCGTGACTTCCAGTGAAAATTCTTGCTTTTCCAGATTTTTTGACGCTTCAATAGTCGTGCTTTGCGACCAAAACATAATGCCATACAGCACGCCAATCAACAAAGGGAATCCCAATGCCGTCAACCAGAACGTCGGTTTCTTCAGTGTTCTAAGCGTTTCAAATTTGAAAACCGTCCCCAAATTATGCATTTTACTCATCGCTCAACTCCTTCGCTTCGCCGCCGTACACTTGTACGAAAATGTCGTCCATTGAAGCGCCGCCAAATTGACTTTTTACTTCTTCCAATGTGCCGTACGCCGCCGCTTGACCGTCCTTCAATAAAATCAAGCGATCGCACAATCTTTCAACTTCCTCCATCTGGTGTGTAACGTAAATAATTGTCGCGCCAGCTTTTCGTTGCTCCTCAATTATGTTCATCAACAAACGGCGATTCACCGGATCAAAACCTTTGGCTGGCTCGTCCATAATCAGCAGTTCCGGATCGCCCATAATTGTTACGCCCAGCTGAATTTTCTGCTGCTGTCCGCCAGATAATTTATCAAGTTGCGTATTAGCCTTATCGCTCAAATTGACGCGCTCCAAAAACTTCAGAGAAAAATCCTTAGCTTCTTTGCGACTCAAGCCCTTCAATTGACCAAAGTAAAGCATCACGTCTAAGACTTTTTCTTTTTTATACAAACCGCGCTCCTCAGGAAGGTATCCGAGGCGAATCTGGCTTTCCACCGAATATGGCTTGCCGTTTATCAATAAATCGCCCGCGGTCTGCTGATATAGCCCCAACAATGCGCGCAACGTCGTAGTTTTTCCCGAACCATTGCTTCCCAAAAAACCAAAAACTTCGCCGCGAAAAACGTCGAAACTCAGATCTTTAATAACAGTTTTATCGCCGAAACTCATCTTAAAATGACGAATCTCAACCATTTTTTTATTATCTGGCATACGCCTCCTTTTCTTTAAATAAAATTATAGCACTTAGCGCAGGAAAAAAGATATAATATAAATATGCGACTACTAGTCATTGAGGACGAACGAAAAATTGCGAGGGTCATAACCGAATCTTTGAAACGCGAAAAATACGCGGTTGATGCGGCGTACGACGGAGAAGAGGGCTTTAATTTGGCGGATAGTCAGCCGTATGATTTGTTGATTGTTGATCGAATGTTGCCGGGATTAGAAGGCACGGAGATTGTTAAAAAATTGCGCGAGAACGGGAAAAATATGCCAATTCTGTTTCTGACGGCACTGAGTACGACCGAAGATAAAACGCTCGGACTGGACGTGGGAGCCGATGATTATTTGACTAAGCCTTTTGCAATTGATGAGCTGTTGGCGCGAGTGCGAGCCTTGCTTCGTCGTCCACCAATTCAGCAACCAGACATCTTGAAAATTGACGATTTGAGAATTGACAAGCAGCAACATACAGTAACTCGCGCAGGAAAAATTATCGACCTCACGAGCAAAGAATATGCGCTGCTGGAATATTTGATGCAGCATCCGAATCAGATTCTCAGTAAAGAAACGCTGATTGATCACGTTTGGGATTTTGACGCTGATATTTTACCGAATAATGTCGAGGCATACATAAAAAATCTGCGCCAAAAAATCGACAAACCGTTCAAAAAGCAATTGATAAAAACCGTGCGCGGCTTCGGTTATAGGATTGAATCATGAAAATTTTTACTTCAGCAACAATTAAGTTGGCGGGCTGGTATTTGATGATTTTGATGATCGTCAGTTTGCTGTTTAGTAGCATTATTTTTCAGGTGGCGCGCTCGGAAGTTGATGCGCAAATTCATAAAATTATCGTTCAAAGGAAGGGCGATTTTCCTGCAATCAATTTGTCGGAAAGAATAGATAATTCAACTCGAAATCTTTTGATTAGTCTGGGCTATATAAATCTTATCGTTCTGCTCGCTGGCGGTTGGTGTTCATATTTATTGGCGAAAATCACTTTGCGGCCGATAGAAACTGCCCACAAAGCTCAATCGCGATTTGTTGCTAATGCCAGCCATCAGCTCCGAACGCCTCTGGCAATTATGAAAGCAGAAACTGAATTCGCGCTAAAAAATCAGAAGGCGAATAAGGCGGAACTTACAGAAACTCTGGAAAGCAATTTGGAGGAAATAAATAAGTTGACTGAGCTTACAGCAATGCTCCTGGAGTTATCGCGAACAGAAAATAAGTTGGCGCTGGAAGATAAAAGCTTTAACTTGACGGAATTGATATCCGAACTCGTTCGCGAACGAAAAGCCGAAGCGCGAGTTAAAATGAATTGCCCAGAACACATAAATATTCCGCTTCATCACACCGCCACGCGAGAATTGTGCGCGATTTTACTCGACAATTCATTGAAACATAGCCCGAAAAATTCTGTGGTAAAAATTTGCATCATTCCATCGAAACAAAACATCACCGTCAATTTCATCAACGACGGCACAATTTCACAACAAACTCTGCCGCACGTCTTTGAGCGATTTTTCCGCGGCAATCAAAGCACAAAAGGCTATGGATTAGGACTGCCATTAGCGGAACAATTGACAAAAGCGCTAGGCGGACAAATCTCTGTTAGCACTTCGAAAAACTCAACCATTTTCACAATTTCCTTGCCGATTCTGTAAATTTTCAGCTATTTTTCAGAATTAGATGTTGTAATAGGATTGTCGATTGGCAAAATTGCCGATCCGAAAGGGGAAGTATGAGTACAACATTTTTAAGCAAAAAAGGATTTAAGGAGCTTCAGAAAGAAATTTCTGGGCTAGAGATTTCAGAGAAAGCGCTCACGTTGGAATTGAAGGAAATTGGGCGCGCCAAATCGCGTGATGACAAATTGCACCGAGGTGATGTAATTACGCAGCTGGAAAATATCCAATCAAAAATCTTTATGAAGAAGGATATTTTGCGTCACGCTAAGCCGCTGCCAAGGAAACGCGATCGATTGAAAATTGCTATTGGCTCAGTCGTGGACTTGGTGGATCAACAAGGAAAAATCTTCCGCTACACGCTGGTTCATAGCCTGGAAGCGAACCCTCTGGACGGGCGAATTTCCGTGGATAGCCCGCTGGGGAAAAGCCTGTTAAATCACAAGAAGTCCGAAACTGTCTCCTGGAAAAATGGCTTGATGACCAGACAGCTACAAGTCGTTAAAATTAGCTAATCTCAATTGTCCACCACAACAGTTTAGCTCTCACTGGCAAGTGGGAGCTTTTTTATATTTTTAATAGTATCTTATTCCGTTTCTGAAATTTAATATAAAAACAAAAATGACCCAAAAGAGCGATGATTTATGCCTGTTCAAATTTGGCTGGGACGCTAGCAACCCACCTAAGGTCGCTGCTGAGATTTTAGTGATTTCCATTTAAATATTGCACTTAATAAATAGCGTTGCCTCTATAGTAATACTTATGTTATTGCAATATAATAAGATCATGAGCAAGCTCCACCTACACATCGCTAACGCCAGCCAAACTTTCACCGATGCCGAAATTGCCATATTCAAAAATACAGCACAACAAGCCGAGACTTTTGTTTCGAGCGAGTTCGCGCAGTTTGATTACGAAGTTGATGTAATTATCACTACACCTTCGTTTACGCTGCCAACTATCGCCGAGGACGGAATCGCTGGCAAAACGCTTCATTCGCGCTTGATTATGATTTCTGTTGATAAAAGCCAGCACGGGGTTAACGAGGATTTTATTTTCGAAACAATTTGCCACGAAATGTCGCACTCGCTGCGTTGGGAAAAACTGCCCGAATATGCCGAAACTATGTTTGATGGGGTGATTTTGGAGGGCTTGGCGGTCGCGCTAGAAGAGGAAGCGATGAATAAACTCGGACGGCGAAACCAACAATTTTTCTTGAGAGAAATGCAGAAAACTTCTCAAGCTGAAATTGATAAGATAATTGCTGCACTACAAGGCAATTTTGAAGACAAGGTTTACGATTATACCAAAATATTTTTCACCGGCGATGGTGTTTTACCGCGCTGGGCGGGATATAAACTTGGGTATTACTTTGTGAAGCAACACCTACATCAAACTAGTCAGACTATCTCACAGGCGACTTTGGCAAGTTACAAGGATTTTATCCTATAAATTGAAGAGGCCCCGTCGCGATATGAAGCGACAGGAAAATGAGAAAGGGTTATCTAATAATCGACAAATCGACCTCCTTGGCAATAAATCTCTTTTAGAAAAACGGATCAATATTCGCGCATCCGACTATAAATTCGAAGATAAAATTAAATACTACCAGGGTTTTGACAACAGTAGAGGACAGCGCATAGGCGGAACAGAAAATCTTGAGCTCAAGAATATAAGCAATGTTTATAAAAAATTCGGAGAAAAAGAAATTGTCGAGAGGACTGATTTGTTTATTGACGATTTTATGAATTTACTAGATAAAAACGGCTTGATTGCTTAAAAACAAAAATCGCCCAAAAGAGCGATAATTTATGCCTGTCAAATTTGGCTGGGACGGCAGGATTCGAACCTGCGAATGCTGGGACCAAAACCCAGTGCCTTACCACTTGGCGACGTCCCACTATTGCCAGGACAATGACGATTATAGCACGCCAGCCAGAAAAAATCCACACATCCTGATATAATATAACCTAATGAGAAAACAAATTTTTGAGACTTTAAGATTGGAAAAAATCGTTGGCGGCGGGCAAGCCATCGGGACACTTGACGACGGCCGCAAAGCGTTCGTCTGGAGAGGGCTGCCAAAAGAACTTGTAACGATTCGCCTGACAAAGAAAAAATCGCACTTCGTCGAAGGAATAGTGACGGAAATTATCGAGGAAAGTCCAGAGCGAATTACGCCGAAGGATGAAAATAGCTATTTAAGCACCAGTCCTTGGCAAATAATGCCGATGTCCAGCGAGCAATCGTACAAAGCGTCGCTAATCGAAGAGGCTTTTTTACTTCACGATATCACATTGCCTGAAAAAATCAAGGTATTTTCTGACGTCGTAGAATTTAATTATCGCAATAAAGTCGAGTTCAGTTGGTTCGGCGACAAAACGAACGACGACGAAAAAGAAACTCTGGACTTGGCGTTTTTCAAGCGTGGCGGTAAGGGGAAAGTCATCGTCGACGGAACCAGCTTGGCACACCCGAGCATAAATAAATTGGCAATTGAAATCCGCGACCTATTACGAGAAAAACCGATTGTCGCGCGCCAATTAAAAACACTATTGATTCGCTCAGACCAACAGGGAAACGCCGTCTGGCAATTGTACGTAAAAGATAAGATAGAAAACCTGATTTCCGACGATGAAGCCAAATTGCTATCAGCTGCGGGCGGCGAAATAATTTATTCCGACCCCAAAAGCCCAGCCAGCCGAATCACCGAGCGCTTAAACAAATTCAGCGACACGACACTGAGCGACACGATTTTAGGCGTCGCCTTCAACTACGCTTGCGAAGGATTTTTCCAAGTCAACATTCCCGTTTACGAAAAAGCCCTGAGTGATATGAAAGCGTGGATCGATTGCAATGAAAAATTGCCGACGCTCGACCTTTATTCTGGAGTTGGGACAATCGGTTTGACAATTGGAGGCGACGACGTGACGCTCGTGGAGATTAACGAGCATGCCGTCGCGGAAATGCAGAGGAATATTGCCAAGCTGAATCGACCGAATGCCAAGGCGATTTTGGCACCGAGCGAAAAATCTCTGGAATATATAACGGACGAGCAAATTGTCATCGTTGATCCGCCGCGCGCTGGACTTCACGCGGATGTCACCAACAGACTACTGGAAACAGAGCCGCCTCGAATTATTTATCTGAGTTGTAATCCCGTCACGCAAGCGCGAGACGTCAGCCTACTTCAGGAAAAATACGAAATCGTGCATCATCAAGGCTACAATTTCTTCCCGAGGACGCCGCACATTGAGCACCTTGTGGTTTTGGACAAGAAGCTAGAGAATATTGAAAAGGAGAGTAAAAATGATTAAGCAACAATCGATAGAACCAAAAATTGCCGACCTCGTGAACGGCTGGCTTAAAGATTACAAATTAGACTACAAGCTAGAGCAAGAAAGCCTCAATGAAGAAATAGACAAAGCCTTAGACGAATATAAGTCAAAGAGTGGTGGCGCAGGCGGCAACAGACCAGACGCTAAACTTTTAATACAAGATGAGGCTTTGAATCACTACCCAATACTTATAGAGTACAAAGGTTATAAAGATAAACTGATTAGACTTGACGAAGATGGCAGAGTAGACAACAGAACAAGCAAAAATGAGCCCAACTACAAAAATATCAATAGTTATGCCGTAAATGGCGCAGTGCACTACGCAAATGCCGTACTTCACTATACAAGCTACACTGACGTAATCGCTATTGGTGTTACGGGATATAAAAAAGCCGACGGCGAAATAGAACATTCCATAGGCGTTTATTATGTATCCAAAGATAACTTGGGTATTGGACAAGAAGTAGGGAAATATAGCGACCTTTCGTTTTTGAGAAAAGAAAATTTTAATGATTTTATTAAGAAAGTAAACGAACTCTCTTTATCAAGTGAAGAATTGGAAGCACTCAAAGACAAAAGAGAGAAAGAAATAAATGCAAGCCTCGTAAAGCTTAACAATGACATCTATGCAAACGAAAAAGGGCTTAGTGAAAATGACAGAGTATATCTTGTTTCAGCTTCAATTATGGCAACACTCGGAATACCAGATAAAGTAAGACCTCTTGAAAAATCCGAATTAAAATCATCTACAGAAGAGGGAAATACGGACGGGGATATCATTGTTAGAAAGATAGAGGCGTTCTTAAAACAGAAAAACTTACCTAAGACAAAACAAGACCTTATCGTAAGAACTCTAAAAAACACATTATTATCTGAAAATATTAATAAGCCGATAAACGGAGAAAGTCAGCTTAAGAGAATATTTTCAAAGATAGTTGATGATTTGGGTATTTACTATAAGATAGGACTGACCACAGACTTTACAGGTAAGCTATTTAACGAAATGTACTCGTGGCTCGGCTTTACGCAAGATAAGCTAAATGACGTAGTGTTAACGCCGTCTTATGTCGCTAATCTTTTAGTAAAACTAGCAAGGGTAGATAAAGACAGCTATGTTTGGGACTTTGCGACAGGAAGTGCAGGACTACTTGTTGCCGCAATGAACGAGATGATTATAGACGCAAAAGCAAAAATAACATCTCCATTAGAGTTAGAACAAAAACAACTCAAAATAAAAGCAGAGCAGCTTTTGGGACTAGAGGTATTGTCAAATATCTATATGCTTGCAATCTTAAACATGATACTCATGGGAGATGGAAGTTCAAACATCTTAAATAAAGATTCACTTCTTGATTTTGATGGTAAATACGGTTTCGGCAAAACGGATGAAAAATTCCCAGCAACCGCCTTTGTGCTTAATCCACCTTATTCAGCAGAGGGCAATGGAATGATTTTCGTAGAAAAAGCGCTTTCCATGATGAACAGAGGATACGCAGCCATTATCATTCAAAATTCAGCAGGTAGTGGAAAAGCAAAGGAACTCAATAAGAAGATTCTTACGAAGAATACACTACTTGCAAGTATTAAAATGCCTATAGATTTATTCGTTGGGAAATCAAGCGTACAGACAAATATATACGTGTTTAGGGCGGGAGAAGCGCACCAAAGAGACGAAGTTGTTAAATTCATAGACTTTTCAAACGACGGCTACACAAGGACCAACAGGAAAAAGGCTAGTGTAAATCTAAGAGATACCGACAGGGCAAAAGAAAGATACCAGGAAGTAGTAGACCTTGTGCGATTCGGAAAGAGTAAGCTAAATATCTTTACGGAAAAAGAATATTACGAAGGACACATTGACCCAGAAAACGGCTCAGACTGGAATCAGACGGCGCCAATAGACACAAGACCGACGCTAGAGGACTTTAAAAAGACCGTGGCTGACTATCTGGCGTGGGAAGTGTCAAGCTTGATTAAAAATGAGAGCGAGGACAATCGCCTGGGAAAATAGATTCCTCACTGAACAAAAAGCTTAAAGACGTTCAGTGGGGCGAGTATAGAATCGGGGATTTGTTTGAGAAATTAAAAACGAACAATTTAAAGATGAAGGTAGGCGATTTATCGCCAAAAAAAATAGCAGAGTTTACTCTTCCTGTTTTGACTGCGGGTATTGAAAACCAAGGTCTTAACAATTATGCTCCTAGAGATAATGCCACTATATTAAAGAATGTAATCTCTATTTCTGCAAATGGAGCAAATACGGGAGCGACTTTTTACCAGAATAAAGAATTTACAGTGTTGCAAGATGCATACGCTATATCGTTTAAAGAGGAATACATACCTAATGATAATCAATATTTATTTTTAACAGGCGCAATCGCGAAGTCTATATATGGCAACTTTGCGTGGACTGATAAGGCGGGTTGGGAAAAGGTAAAAAAAGAATTCATCCAACTTCCAACAAAAGATGGAAAAATAGATTTTGAATTTATGGACGATTGTATACGCGAACTCGAAGAGGAGCGTATACGCGAACTTTCCGCTTACCTGACGGTAAGCGGACTAGACAATTACGAATTGTCTAGTGAAGAGAAAGAATCATTAGACGCTTATGGCAGCATAATGTTTGGTGAATGCAAATTCAAGGACATTTTCGATAAAATCAAGCAAGGTAGGCGACTGAAAAAGGACGATCAAATTGCTGGCAATATACCTTTCGTTATGTCGGGTAGAACCAATACGGGAGTTGTTGGGTACATTTCAAATCCTATAGCCTTATTCCCTAAAAATTCTATCACCATAGATATTTTTGGTAATAGCTTTTATAGAAGTTACGATTTTGGCGCTGGAGATGACACTGGCGTATACTGGAACGACAAAACTCAATATTCTAAAGAAGCGATGTTATATCTTACAACTGCCATGGAAAAAACATTACTTGGAAAATATTCATACGGCAAAAAACTTAGAAGCTCCCAGAGTTTTAATTTCAAAATGCAACTTCCAACAAAAGACGGAAAAATAGATTTTTCTTATATGGAACTCCTTATTTCTGCCGTACAAAAACTAGTTATAAAAGACGTGGTTCTTTATGCGGACGAGAAAATACAGTCCACAAAGAAGATAGTCAAAGAAAATTAAAAATATTTACTGAACAATTCGTCGACCAGCCCAGCGAGCAATGAATAGCTGGGCTAACATCGCTACGACAATTGCGCCAGCAGCTGGCCACATTATGAACAAATTCGGCACGGTAAAGTCGAAGAAATCGCGCAGGAAACCAAAGCCAAAGCTTCCAGCTGCCACGATAATCACCGACAGAAGATAAAGCAGACGAGCGCGCTTGGCGGATTTATCGATAGCTACGTCCAGCATAATTCCCACCAAGAACACCAAATATACGCCAAACAAAGTCGCGGTAAGTACGGTCATCGTTGCGACTTCAGCGGCGTGACCAGGGAACATAACAGAGGTAATCCAATAGGTGAACGCGACAGTCGCGCCAGTAATTAAAGCAATCGGTGTAACAGCCAGCAAAGTATCGTGCCAAAATCGCTTTGGATTTATTCGATGCTTCGGCACTGGCGGAAACAGCGTCCACATAAGGGTCGGCATCGTCACCAGAAAAATATTCATAAATGTAATGTGGCGCGGCGAATACGGATAATTCATATTGATGAGAATCGTCGCAAGGAGAAGCGTCACGCCGTAAATAATTTTATGGAAAAACAGAACAGCGATGACTTCGATTGCTTGCATGATTTGATTGCCCAATTTCATTCCCATCGGCAGAGAAGTGAACGAATTATTGAGCAATATAATGTCAGAAACTCGACGGGAAGCCGGCGCACCAGCGTACATCGCCACACCGAGGTCAGCCTTTTTCAGCGCCAAAGCGTCGTTTACGCCGTCGCCGACCATGCCAGTGAATTTTCCGGATTGTTGGAATCTGTTTATTAAACGCTCTTTTTGGTCTGGCAAGACTCTGGCAAAAATCGTGTAAGTGTCAGCCGCTTTATTAAATTCATCTTCGCTAAGCGCCGCCAAATCCTCGCCTAAAATCGCCTTTTCTGGATGTTTAATTCCAGCCTCCTTAGCGATGTATTGAACTGTGCGCGGATTATCACCAGAGATTACGCGAATAGTTACACCTTGGCGCTGCAAAAAATCCACCGTTTCAACAACACCATGGCGCAGAGAATTGCGCAGAATAACCGCGCCAATTGCCGTTCCAGAGCCATTTTTCAAGTCCTTCAATTTGGTTTTATCGTCCGAAAATTCAGCCAACATCAACACGCGCAAACCATTGTCAGCCCAATCGTTCAGCTTCTTCTGAGTCTCCTCATCTACCGGCGCCAACTTCGACACAAACTCTGGCGCGCCCATCATCAAAGTCCGAATTTCGCCGTCAATATTCGCTCTCACGCCAGCCATTTTACGCGCCGACGAAAACGCCATCACCTCCAAAACTTTCGTATTTTTTGGCGACGTAGCTTCCGCCAAAATTGCACGGCCAGTGATATTTCCGCCGCTGGTTTCATGAGCAATTAACGCCGCAAAACTGGCGATGTCAGTTTCCGAATAGCCAATCTTATCACCGAAAGCCACGACTTTTTCAAGCGTAACTTCATCACTAGTCAAGGTGCCTGTTTTATCTACGGCCAGCAAATTCAAAAGTGCCATGGCTTCAATTGCTGACAATTTCTGCGGCAAGACTTTCGCCTGGGCTAGTCTCAGTGAACCGAACGCCAAAAGCAGAGAGCTTGCCAACAATAAACCTTCCGGCACGACCGTAACCGCCGCCGAAGTGATGGTTTTTAAGATAACGACGACATTATCGCCAGAGAAATAATAGACAATAGCAATAAGTAGCGACAGGACAATTGCGCCGTAAGTCAAGAAGTAAATTGCGCGCCAAATCGCTAATTGAAGAGGCGTGAGTTCTGGTTTGTAACGCTTCAGGACTTGGCTAATCGCGCCAGCTTTCGTGTCGTCGCCAATCGCAATTACTCGCGCTGTACCTTCGCCAGCCAGAACCGTCGTCGCCGCCAGCACAACATCGCCATCCTTTTTCTCAATCGACGCAGACTCGCCAGTCAACATACTTTCATTCAGCTCCAATCCTTTTGACTCAATAACTTTCGCGTCCGCCGGCAATTCATCGCCAGCCTGAATAAGAATTTCATCGCCAATTTTAAGCTCATCATAACCGACCTCGGCAACATTTCCATCTTTTAACAATCGAGCTTTCGGCGCGCTCATCAGTTCCAATTGACGTAAAACTCGCTTAGCCCTTAACTCCTGAATAATGCCAATCGTCGAGTTCACGACAATCACCACCGAGATAAACCATGCGTCACGATATTCTCGAACGTAAACCAGCGCACCAGCCAGCAGAAAAATCACCACAACAATAGGTGAAAGCAAATTTCGCTTAATAATATCCAAATAGTCGCGCATTAACTTGTACGAATCCTTCTATAACTAAACCTCGCGCCGACTCGCCAATTTCCGTACGCGTCAGAATCGAATTGATATATCTCGCCATTTTTCACTTCAGAAATCAAAACCAAGGCAGGATTATACGGCGCCAAAGTTTTATAAAAATGCAAATCTTCATCCGTAACGTGCTTTCTTCCAGGAAAAACTTCACGGAATTTGCGCTTGCCGATGTCTTCAAAATATCGCGGCTGACCTTTTGGCGGAAGAAATAATTCCGCACGCATACCCATTCGTGAAATTATCTTTTTAACGTCAGATAAAATCAACGGCGAAGTCGCTTCCAAATACATCATCAACTGCTTTTTATTCGTCAAAAACACCGACGCCTTAGCCGTGCGACTAACATCGGCGTGCCACAAAATTATCGATTGAACATCAATTGGAAAACCAAATTTTTCCTTAGCAATTCGCTCCAGCGCCAGCTCGTCGTACGTCGCCTTATTCATAGATAATATTTTACCATTTTTTTATGAGGTGTGCGAGATGGCAAAGATGTGAAATCTAATAACCAGACTGCCTGGTCGATTCAACTGCTTGACGGGAAATATCCAAGTGGCTTTTACCCTTAAACGCGTCTTCTGGATGTTTTTCATTCCAAGCGTCGACATTTTCTTCAGTACAATCTTTAATGGCATGATTAACACAAAACTCAAGTCGCTTAATGCTTTGGGCGTTTTCAAGATAATCGATAGAGGACTGGACTGATCTTCGATATTCTTTTTCATTCAGCCAGTAGACTTGATAACTCAGAAAAATCAACGCAATTGTCAGCACAAACATATATATATGACTAAATCTTATCTTTTTTAAGTTTTTCATTTACGCCCTCCTTAAAAAATATTATAAATCTTAGCCTCAGAGTCGCTCCAAAGAGCGACTCTGAGGCTCATCTCAGGGATTTCTCCTCTCGAGGAACGCGTAATAGCGAGCCTGTCCAGCAGGCTTCCACAGCCACGCTCCAGGAGGACACGACGCCCAGGCTTCGTCATTCCTGGACCCTACGGCAACCCAGGGGCTATACACCCCAAAGGCATATCCAAACGTCCAGACTGCTGCGCAACTGACACTAACACGGTAATACCCCGTGCCGGAATGACAGCTAGCGTGCCCTCTGAGGTCAGGCGTCACTTCCGCATAGCAGTTGCCAGGATATGCCTTGGCGCTACTCTGAGTCACGAATAGCGACCCAGCGGCGAGCATGACGATGGCAAGTACGGAAATAATCCTCTTGCTCATGATTCTCCTTCCAGGATAGAAATCGCTAAGGTACTGTGCGTCCCTTAGCTAACTGAAACGCGCAAGGAACTAGCACGATACCCTAATATTACACGCTCTATTAAAACTAGTCAACATGGTAAAATAAAACTATGGATTTCAATACTCGTTACGCTAAATTAAACGATAATCAACGACAAGCAGTCGACTACATTCACGGATCGCTTTTGGTAATTGCTGGGCCAGGAACGGGGAAAACCGAGCTTCTAAGTATGCGCACCGCCCAAATCCTGAAACAGACCGACACTTTACCGAACAGTATTTTATGTCTAACGTTTACCGAAAGTGGCGCCACAAATATGCGCCAACGACTTCGCCAGATTATCGGTGAGGACGCGTATAAAATTGCGATTCACACGTTCCACAGCTTCGGCACAGAAATCATCAATCAACATCGCGAGTATTTTTTCCGTGGCGCCGACGCTCAGCCGGTTGACGAATTGACGCAATATCAAATTATCTCTGGAATACTCGAAGGACTTGATTGGCGAAATCCATTAAGCGCGAAAAATAACGGGGAATTTGTCTATATCAAGGAACTCATCCGCATCATTTCCGAGTTCAAGCAAAGCGGCTTAACGCCGTCAGAATTACGGGCAATTATTGAGGACAATCAAAGCACAATCGCCGAAATTGCACCAGACATTCAGCAAGTATTTTCCACCAAAATATCGAAAAAGACGATCGAAATGTTTGCGCCGATAGCTGAGAAAATTGCCAATTTAGCCGCCAAAAACCCTGACGAGAAAAACTCAAAATTGCCGGCCTCAATCACGCCATACGCCAACGTTTTGGCGCTGAGCATCGTGCATGCCACTCAAGAAGCAATTGACGAAAACTCAACCAAGCCGCTGACTGCTTGGAAAAATAAATGGTGCGAAAAAAATGCCAATGGCGAATTTGTCCTGAAAGATTTTACCGCCGCAGAAAAATTATCTGCCGCAATTGACGTTTACGAAAAGTACGTAAATATTCTGTCCGAGCGCTCGTTATTTGATTACGACGATATGATTTTATCTGTTATTCAAGCCTGCGAATCTCACCCAGAACTGCGTGCAAATCTCCAAGAACAATTCCAATTCATCATGGTCGACGAGTTCCAGGACACGAACTTGGCGCAATTACGATTATTGTTCAATTTGACCAGCGAGAACGACGATAATCCAAATATCATGGCGGTCGGCGATGACGACCAAGCAATCTTCAGCTTCCAAGGCGCAGACGTGGGCAACATCCAGCGTTTCCGCCAGCATTATCACGACCCAAAAATTATCGTTTTGACCGACAATTATCGTTCCGCCGAAAACATTTTATCATCGGCGCGGGACGTTATCACCCAAGGCGCGGATCGATTGGAAAACACAATTGACGGGCTATCAAAACAATTGACCGCACACGCAAATAGCGAAGGCTCAAAAGTCGAAATCCAAGAATTCTCATCTGTTAGCGAAGAGCGAGCGGGAATTGCCAAACAAATTGCCGAGCTGATAAAAAATGGCGAGAAACCAGAAAACATCACGATTATTGCGCGCCACCATAAAGAACTCATTGAAATTCTTCCGCATCTTTATAAAGAAAATCTTTTTGTCAATTACGAGCGTCACGACGATATTTTGGAGCAAGATATAATTCAGATTCTGGACAAATTAGCGCGAACTATCGTGGCGATTAGCCAGAATAATTTGGACGTTGCCAATAGTCTACTACCGGAAATTACGGCTCATCCAGCGTTTGGATTTTCTGCGCTGGACATCTGGAAATTGAGCCTTCAAGCTTACAAAAATCGGCAATTATGGCTGGAAAGTATGCTGGCGAATAGCGTATTTAAGGGATTTGCGGAGTGGCTTTTGGAGCGCGCTAAGGACGTGCCGAATCTGCCGTTGGAAGAGCAATTAGACAATTTATTAGGCTTAACTAATGACGAAAGCGGCGACCTCCAGGTCAATTCTCTCGCCAATTTCTATTTCTCGCCAGAAAAGCTAGATAAAAACCCAGAAGCATATCTGACAATTCTGGAAAGTTTGCGCACTTTGCGTCAAAAACTTCGCGATCGAATCACCGATAAAAATCCAACACTGGAAGACTTTTTGGAGTTTATTGACCTGCACATTTCGACAAAAACTCGCTTAACGCAAATTCGCACGCACGCAAGTTCACTCAGCGGCGCTATAAATTTGATGACCGCTCATAAATCCAAAGGCCTGGAATTTCCGCACGTTTTCGTGATCGGGGCAATTGACAGCGCTTGGGGCGAGAAGGTTCGTTCACGCAGCCGAGCTATCCGATATCCCGCAAATCTCCAACTTCAGCCAGCGGGCGCCACTTACGACGAGCGACTTCGGCTGTTTTTCGTGGCGATGACTCGCGCCAAAACCACATTGACCATGACTTATTCCCAAACCAACGATTCTGGTAGCGACACGATAATCGCCAGTTTCTTGACGAATTGCACACCAACCATCATTCCAACCAGCGATGATCCAGCTGAACAAATTGAACTCGCTGAAACCGACTGGACGACGCGACTAACTTCGCCGATTATTCCGGAATTAAAGGATTTATTGGCGCCAGCACTAGAAACATACAAGCTTTCCGCGACGCATTTGAATAATTTCCTCGACGTTTCACGTGGCGGACCGCAGAATTTCTTATTGAACAATTTACTTCATTTTCCATCCGCCAAAAATTCCGCCGCAGCTTACGGAACCGCGATTCACAGCAGCCTTCAGCAAGCACATTGCTTATTCAGTGCCGATCATCAATTGCCAAGCACCGAACAAATCCTCCAATTCTTCCAAAAATCCCTCGAGAGCCAACATTTGCCAGCGGACGATTTTCAGTTGTATTTGGATAAAGGGAAGTCAGCTTTGACCGCGTTCTTAAACGCCAAATCTTCGGATTTTCACGACACGGACTTGGCGGAATTGGACTTTTCAAACCAAGGCGTAATTATAGATAACGTCAGATTGACCGGTAAACTTGACGTTGTCGACATCGATAAGCAAAACAAAACCATCTTCGTAACGGATTATAAAACTGGCAAGCCAGCGCATTCCTGGAAAGGCTCGGCTGATTACGAAAAAATCAAACTTCATAAATATCGTCAGCAATTGATGTTCTATCAGCTACTGGTCGAGCATTCACGAGATTATAGCAATTTCACGTTTACTGGCGGGCGACTGCAATTTGTCGAGCCAGACATGAAGACTGGCGATATTCTTAGCTTGGAAGATACATTCTCCAGAGAAGAGCTGACTGAATTTACGCAACTGATTGAGATTATTTGGCGAAAAATTACCACGTTAGATCTGCCGGATATTTCTGACTATTCGGCGGATTATAAGGGAATGTTGCAATTCGAAAAAGACCTGCTGGCGGGCGAAATATAAAAATATTCTGGTATATTGTTGCATTTTTTTATAATTAGTGTTATTATAATAAACGCTTTTGTTCACGGAGCTAACTCTCGACAAGATGCCGCAAATGGCGTCAAGTCCTGACCATGCTTCGCACAAAAGCATGGGCTGAAAGGGTAAGTTAGCTCTTTTCTATCGCCGCAACCGCGGCGGAGAGGGGGTGAAAACCCTTGGCTGGAAACCAAACTGACGCACGCCGCCGCGCGCAGCAGGACTACGAGTCCGCTGTCAGAAACGGCGCCGAAAAGTCCACTCTGGACCGTCTGTACGCGACGGTTCTGGACAAGCAGGCCGCGGAAAACGCAGCCACCGGTCAGAGCGACCGTCCCAGGAAGCTCCACTGGTAGTCTTTTTCTTTGGCAGTCGGGGCTTGTGCGACCCCGAAACCGCTGACTCCGCGTCAGCAGAGGGCGTCTGTCCGCCCTCGGCTTGATTCGCCGACCGGTAATCCGGAAAAGAATCAAAGGACATGATTCTGGAAAAATCCCGCCGCTTTGTTGTGAAAATGGAGTAGCGGTTGATAAGTGGGTTCGACTCCCTCCATGTCCGCCATCCGGCAATCGAAAAACCTGAGACACAACGCCGCAAGCGCCTAGCGGCGTTCAGGTTCATCAATACTCCCCGCTAGACAATGACGTCTAGCAACGTGAGCCGGCACGTGGAAGTATTGATGTTTCCCAATCTTACGGGTTCGCGAGATTCACTCGTGGCAGTTTTTCTCGACGTTGAGAATTACTCCGAGCAGAACCGCTTGAGCCCGCCATCCCCTATCTCAATGGTGAGATAGGGTTTTTCCTTTTTTGTGATAAAATAACAGAGATGACATCATTTTGGAATAATTTACCGCAGCCATTTTTCATCTTGGCACCAATGGAAGCCGTCACCGACGTCGTGTTTCGCCATGTCGTGAAACAGGCTGGCGCGCCAGATATATTTTTCACCGAGTTCGCAAATGCTACCGGCTGGGTGCATGCTGGCGATAAGGCCATAGCTGGGCGACTAGTTAAAACCGACGATGAGCAGCCACTGATTGCGCAAATTTGGGGTGGCGAGCCAGGGGATATGGAAGCTTTCGCGAAGCACTGCGCGGAACTTGGTTTTAACGGAATTGATATCAATATGGGTTGTCCCGCCAAGTCTGCGATTAAAAGCGGCGGTGCGGCTCTGATCCGCCAACCTGACATAGCGATAGCTGCAATTGACGCCGCCAAAAAATCTGGATTGCCTGTTAGCGTAAAAACTCGGCTGGGATATACTTACGTCGATGAATGGCGAGAGTGGCTGACGACAATTCTCAAACAAGACATCGTGAACTTGACGATTCATCTGCGTACAAAAAAAGAGATGAGCAAAGTTGCGGCGCATTATGAATTGATTGACGAGATTGTTAAGTTGCGCGATGAAATTGCCCCGCAAACGCTCCTGACTATCAACGGCGACATTCGCGACCGAGAACATGGGCTGGAAATTGCCAGAAAACATCCTGGCGTGAATGGAATTATGATCGGGCGAGGTGTTTTCAGTGATCCGTTCTGCTTCCGCGAATCGAAAACTGACGCAGATAATCACAAGGAAGAACTGTTAGCGCTCCTTAATTATCACTTGGATTTGTTTGATTCTTATCAGCCGACTTTAGGGCGACCTTTTGAAACTCTAAAACGTTTTTTCAAGATTTATATTCGCGATTTTGACGGCGCAAAGGAACTTCGGGAGAAATTGATGCACACCACGACGACTGATGAAGTCCGCCAACTGCTTGAAAAAGTATAGTTATTATGGTATAAAAAATAATAAATGTTAGATTTACCTACTGAAGCGATATATCTGCCAGAGAACAATGGCTACGAAGACACTCCTACAGGCAATACTATAGCTTTGTTTCATAAAACACCTGAAGAATTAACTCCAGAATCAAGAATAGTAATCCGGAATGACACACAAACGATAAAAGACGATGAGTCAAAAACACCTGGAATCCTAATATTGCCAAACAATGGTGACCAGTTAGAGGTCGATTTCTCTTCCGATCCTTACTTTGATCCTTATGGGCTAGATAAGATAAGAAAGAGATCACAAGAGGTAACAAAACTTAATTCAGAGCAATCTCGAGTGCGCGTCATTAAAGCACTAGGAGTGTTGGGTTCTAGCATCGTTGTTTGGAGTTCCGCACCTGACACTGCAAGTTATTATGATAAATTTGGTATCACAAGTGACAGAAAAGCAGAAGACGAAAAAGCAGAAGAATATCTCAGCGGACTGGTAGAAATAACCGAAATTTTGGGCGCTTACGGATTAATATGTGCAACATTTGATACTAAACATATACGTAGCCACAAGGGCGCACTATTAATAGATGACCAAAGATCGGTTCGAAGTCTGGATGAAGGTGACGTGGTCTACAGAACTATGGAGACTTATTACGAAGATCTCGCAAAACAAGGGATTACGGGCCGCCAATTTAGAAAATTATTCATACAGCCTCTTTATAAAATTGTCTCAGAACAAGAAGAATCCTTGCTACATAGGAAAGGAATAGGTTCTATAAAATCATTCCTCTCCGACTACTAGATCGTAGCCACCATATCACCGGATTGCGATTATAAAGACAAAATAAGACCTCCTGATAACGGGAGATCTTATTGTCGTACATTAAATCCTAGCGTCGTCGCTTACGTCTATGAAGATCAGCAACCTTCAAGCGCACCATATGACGATCGATAAGCTGCTTGGCTTTCTCGCGCTCAACTTGATCGCCAGCCTCATCACGCGCCTTAATAGCACGCTCCAGAGCCTTCTGAGTTTCCGCCTCGATGATGTCATCACCGTGATCAGCTTCATCAACCAAAATTTGCACCGACGAATAGTCAATTTTTACCACACCACCAGAGATTGCGAAATATTCCAACTGATTATCGGAATCTTCTTTATGTCGACGCACGGTAATTACGCCGTCCCGTGCAATCGTCACTAGCGGCTCATGGCTTGGGAAAACGGAAATTTCGCCGTCAGTAGTCGGAATTGACACCGAATAAACTTCTTCGTCAACCTTAGTACCGACAAGTGTGACTAATGACAATTTCATGACTATTTAGCTTTCTTTTCAGAATGTTTTTTAGCCTCGGCAGATTCAGCTTCAGCGTCGCGAGCAACTTGATCAGCCAGCGTACCCTGGACCATATAGAACCAGTTTTCTGGCTTATCGTCATATTTACCAGCCAAAATGTCGGAAGCGTCGCGAATGGTATCTTCCAATTTAACGTAAACACCTGGATTCCCGGTAAATTTCTCAGCCACATGGAACGGCTGTGCCAAGAATCTCTGAATACGACGAGCGCGGGCAACAATCTGTTTCTGATCGTCCGACAATTCTTCCATACCAAGAATAGCGATGATGTCCTGAAGCTCTTTGTATTGCTGCAAAATTCGCTGAACCTCGCGCGCTACGCGGTAATGCTCTTCGCCGACAATTTCTGGGTCAAGCGAGTTTGAGCTGGAATCCAAAACGTCAACCGCTGGATAAATACCGATTTCCGTCAATGCACGGTTCATCACAATTGTAGCGTCAAGGTGAGCAAAGGTCGTGGCAGGAGCTGGGTCAGTCAAGTCGTCAGCTGGCACATAGACAGCCTGAACAGAGGTAATCGAGCCCTTCTTCGTTGAGGTAATTCGCTCTTGCAAAGCACCCATTTCCTGTTGGAGGTTTGGCTGATAACCAACCGCGCTTGGCAAACGACCGAGCAATGCCGACACCTCAGCACCAGCCTGAGTATAACGATAAATATTGTCGATAAATAGCAAGACATCTTTACCTTCATCGCGGAAAGCCTCAGCCATCGCCAAGCCTGACAACGCCACTCGCAAACGTGCTCCAGGCGGCTCATTCATTTGCCCAAAGACCAGCGAAGTCTTGTCCAAAACACCAGCTTCTTCCATTTCATAGTAAAGGTCGTTACCTTCACGAGTTCGCTCACCAACACCAGCGAAAACAGAGTTTCCAGAGTGGAACTTAGCGATATTGTTAATCAACTCAGTAATAAGAACCGTTTTACCAACACCAGCACCGGCAAACAAGCCAGCTTTTCCACCCTTAGCAAGTGGCGCAATCAAGTCAACAACCTTAATACCAGTTTCCAAGATTTCAGTCTTATTTGACTGCTCAGAAAGCTCTGGAGCAGGGCGGTGAATTGGGGCGGTTTTTCCCTTTGGTTGCGGCTTTTCATCAATCGCCTCACCGACAACATTAAACATTCGTCCTTGGGTTTCTGCGCCGACTGGAACGGAAATTGGAGCGCCAGTCGCAACAACTTCTGCACCACGACTCAATCCATCCGTCGAAGACAGAGCAATTGCTCGAACAGTATGCTCGTCCAAGTGCTGAGCAACCTCCAATACCAAATTCTCATTGCCGTTTTTAACGTGCAACGCGTCGTAAATCGCTGGAAGTTCAACGTCTCGTGGGAATTCCACGTCAACAACCACACCAACGATCTGAATAATTTTACCTAAATCTTTTGCCATCTTTTTCTCCTTTATCATTGTTCCATCGCCTCCACGCCACCAGAAATTTCAGCAAGTTCCTGAGTAATCGCCCCTTGACGAGCTTTATTCATAGCTAGCGTCAAATCGTCAACCAAGTCGCTGGCATTATCCGTAGCATTCTTCATCGCCATCATACGCATAGAATGCTCACTGGCGCGAGCATCAAGCAATGCCTGCAGCAGTCGCGCACCAACCAAACGATACGCCACCGCATCCAAAACTTCTGGAATGCTCGGTTCGTATTTGGCGTCAGAAATCGTGTTAGAAACTTCACTCGGATCAACCAAGATTTTCGTTCCTGCTGGCAATAATCTGTCCAATTCAGCAGTCTGAACCATACTATTGACAAAACGCGTATAGACAAGCGTAACGGCGTCAACTTCGCCATTTTCAAACATATTTACTGCCGTATTCAAAATCGTATGGAACGTCAATCCAGACGGCTGATCTGGCAAATCTTCATACGTACCGATGATTTTCGTATCTTTAAGACGCGTTGCGAATTGCGAAGCTCGCCGACCAATCGTCAAAGTCAAGTTCTCAATTCCGCGCTCGTCATCACGCTTCAATAGCTCCAAATACTTCTTCAAAATATTGGTATTATATGCGCCAGCCAAACCTTTGTCGCTAGCCACCACGATAATCAATCGCTTATTTATCTTTCGCCTAACGAACAGCGGGTGGTTGTCAGTTGCGCCTTGGCTCGCTAAATAAGACAGTAGTTCTTCCGCCGCCATTGTGTACGGCGCAGAAGCCTTATCTGCCTCTTGAGCCCGACGCATTTTACTAGCCGCCACCAATTGCATAGCCTTGGTGATCTGCTTAGTCGAGTCCACCGAACGAATGCGATTTTTCAGCGCGCGAGTGCTCGGCATGAATTACTCCTCAAATCCTTTCGCTATTTCTTTCGTAGCTTCGTCAATCAATTTCAATTGCTCATCCGAAGGCTTGTCGCCCTTGTTTAGTTCACGCATAGCATCTTTAGAGTTTTTCCAGAGATAAGTCAATAGGGCAGACTGCGCATCCTTAATCTTAGAAACTGGAACTTCGTCAAACATACCGCCAGTCACCGCGTGAATACTGACAAATTGCTCCCAAACGCTCATTGGTTGATATTGTGGCTGCTTCAGAAGTTCAGTGAGTCGCTGACCGCGGTCAATTTGAGCCTTTGTTGCGTCGTCAAGGTCTGAGCCAAATTGAGCAAATGACGCCAATTCGCGGAACTGAGAAAGACCAAGCTTCAAGTTTCCGCCGACAGATTTAACGGCTTTCGTCTGAGCTGCGCCACCAACACGAGAAACTGATAGACCGGCTGAGATGGCTGGGCGAATGCCTTGATAGAACAAGTCGGTTTCCAGGAAAATCTGACCGTCGGTAATAGAAATCACGTTGGTCGGAATGTAAGCGGAAATGTCGCCAGCCTGCGTTTCAATAATTGGCAGAGCCGTCAAACTTCCCGCGCCAAGTTCATCAGACAATTTAGCCGAACGCTCCAATAGTCGTGAATGTAAATAGAAGACATCACCTGGATAAGCTTCACGTCCTGGTGGACGGCGCAACAATAGTGACATCTGTCGGTAAGCCACTGCATGCTTGGTCAAATCGTCATAAATCATCAATGCGTGACCGCCGTTATCTCGGAAGTATTCTCCCATGGCAGTACCAGCGTAAGGCGCCAAATAAAGCAGGGAGGCAGCATCGGACGGGCTGGTTGCGACGATGATCGTTTGATCCATCACACCTTCTTCTTTCAGTCGGTCGACCAATCGAGCGATCTTCGATAATTTCTGACCAATCGCCACATAAACGTTCACCACGCCAGTTTTTTGACGAGCCTGGTTGATCATCGTATCGATAGCAATTGCCGTCTTACCAGTCTGGCGGTCACCAATGATAAGCTCACGCTGACCACGACCGATCGGGAACATCGCGTCAATCGACATAATACCAGTCATCAGAGGTTCGTGAACCGACTTACGGCCCATCACACCAATAGCAGGACGCTCAATTAAACCACGTTTCTTCGTTTTAATCGCTGGACCATCGTCAAGAGGTCGACCTAGCGGATCGACCACTCGACCTAATAATTCTTCGCCGACAGGAACGTCTAGCACCGAACCTTTGCGGCGAACGCTGGCACCAGCCTTAACTTTATCTTCACCGCCAAGAATCACCGCGCCAATTTCATCTTCCATCAAGTTCAGGGCAAACGCCTCAACCGTATCGCCGTCAGTTTCAATTTCCAGCACTTCACTATAGCCAGCGCTACTTAGACCATGCACCCAAGCCACGCCATCACCAACGCGAATAACCACGCCAGTATCTTCTAAACCTTCTGTCGCCTCCAGCTGCGCGATTTTTTCCCGCAGGCTTTTGGCTAATTCTGTCACATCAATCTTGCTCATTTTTCCTCCTAGATTTTCTTCGCCCGCAAGTCGTTTAACTTCTTCGAAACAGTTGCGTCCAGTGTTGCGGTCGGCGTCTGTAGCTTAAATCCGCCAATCAACGTCGGGTCAATTGATTCTCTTAGCGACACTTTTGGCTTGCTATTTTTACCGCTCGCCGCAGTCGCCAGAAATTGCTCTATTTTACGCCTTGTGCTGTCATCAAGCGCTCTCGCACTCTCGACCGACGCCACAATCTCACCGTTCTCAGCCAATTCTGCCTCAATATCTCGCACCAACAAATCAACTTCACGTTCGTGCTTTTCGTAAATCAAAAGACCAGCAATTTCTTCCAACACCGCGTCATTGCCAGCTAAAATTTGTTCAGCTGCGTACTTTGCCAACTTTCTCCTGGACACTAATCTCATCTATTCAGCCTCCTCAAGCGCTTCCGAAATCAGCTTTGTATCTTTCTTCGCATCAATTTTCTCGCCCAAAACCTTGCCAGTCGCTTCAGCCACCAACTCTAATGTCGAATTGTGCAGATCTTTCTTAGCGTTTTCAATTTCTTGAGCAATCGTATTATGCGCTTCTTTAATCAAAGCTTCAGATTTGGCAGTCGCTTTTTTAGCCGCTTCTTCAACGACTTCGGTCGCTTCTTCTCGAGCAGACGCCACGATGTCGCTAGCTTGCGCTCGCGCTTTTCGCATCATTTCGGCGGTCATTTCTTCAGCTCGGTCGGCATTTTCCTTGGCAGATTTTGCCGCCGCGTCAGCCGCCTTCAGGTCTTTTTCTCGCTTGACGAGCATTTCCATCATTGGCGGATAGACAAACTTGCGAAGAACAAATAGCAAGATTAAAAATGCTACCGTCTGAAACGCCAACAGCGCCCAATCAATACCTAGCGAATCAAACAAACCAGCTTTTTCCGATGCGCCAGAATTGGCAAATTGTGTTAATATTTTCTCCACAATTTACTCCGAAAACTACATAACTTTGCCGACGATTGCTGCGACGAAACCGATAATAGCAATAGCGTCGATGAATGAAATACCCAAAATCATCATTGTGCGTAGGTCGTTGATTTTTTCTGGGTTACGACCAGCGGCGTTCATAGCTGCTGCGCCAACGATTGCGGCACCGATTGCAGCAAATGCAGCTGGGATTGCGTAGGTAAGTGTGAATGATAATGCTTCCATGGTTAATATTCTCCTTTTAATTAATTATTACCTAATTTAATCACTCTCTGATGTCGCTAATTTATTAGTTTCAGCAGAGGAGTGAACTTCATCAATTGGCTCGTGTGAATCATGGTGAGCCAGCCCCAGGGAAATAAACACAGTTGACAACATAAAGAAAATATACGCCTGAATACCGCCTATAAACAACTCAAAGAAATAGAACGGCTGCAGAGCTACGGGCGACAAAAACTTCGTCATATAAGCGATAATTGCCAAGAGAATTTCGCCAGCCAAAACATTACCAAACAAACGGAAACTCAGCCCCAACATTCGCGAAAACTCTGCCACCAGCTCTAAAATTCCGACAAATGACATAATAGGATCACGCAGTGGGTTAACAAAATATCGCCCCAAATTGCCCTTAAAACCCAAATACTTAAATGCATAAATCTGAGCCGCGACAATCGTTACAATTGCCAAACCGAAAGTCATATTAAGATCTGCCACGCCACCGCGAAACAGAGGAGTGTGATGCTCGCCAATTGTGATTGGACCAACGATCGGCAAAAGCCCCAGCCAGTACTGCGCAACGATAAAGAAAAACAACGTAATACAAAGCGGAGCAACTTTATGCGCCCATTTTTGGTCTGGAATAACTTGGCAAACCGTATTATAAAGTCCGTCGAACGTCCACTGAATTAGCCTTGTGATAAAATTATGTTTCTTTTTACCTAAAACTGCCGCACGAGTACGGAACATTGCCCACACTAGTACGATCAATCCCAAGAATCCCATCAAGTGTGAATTCGTAATAGATATGCCAGCAACATTGAAAACTTCGTCAACCTTTACTGAAATATGCGGACCAGCACTTGCCATATAATTAATCATTTCTTCAACTCCTGCTGTTTAATTTTAGCAATTTGCAAAGCTACGAGAGTCACTGAGATAATCGCGCCAGAAATAATTCCAGCAAGTAACCATCTCATCTTCATTCCGCTGACATTATCCAGCCACAACCCCAACAAAGTCAAGCCAATTGTTGGCAAAAACATTCGCCACATTGTACCAATCATCGTCCTTGCCAAAATCATCATCGCACCAGAATTGCCTGTATCATTAGCCGAAATGTCAGTTTCTTTTACCATTACTTTCCACTATATCAATCTGTTATACTATTTTGCAAGATGCCACGGCGAAATTATTCAAAAAATAGTCAAAAAGCCCCAAAAACATCATTGATGTCAATTTCAGGGTTGGCTAATTGCCAGAAGAAACGTCGCTTCTCAACAGAGATAAAAGCCCGCCAAGCAGCAGAAATCCAAGAATTAGCAAACCCGAATTTGTCGATTGATATATATCACTGCGAATGGTGCAAAAATTGGCATTTGACGTCGAAGAATTCTAAATAGACGTAACCGTTATGCTATAATTGGAAATGTTATTAAATAGGGGAATATATGAGCGAAGACACAACGAACAACCATCAAGACACAAAAGTTGTCGTGTACAACACTAGCTGGTGCGCGTTTTGCCACACGGAAATGGAATGGCTGAAGAAGCTGGGAATTGACTTTGTTTCCAAAGATATCGAGGCTGATCCTGGCGCAAAAGAGGAGCTACTAAATAAAAACGGTGGCAATTTCCAAGGCGTGCCGGTAACGGATATTAACGGAGAATTAGTGCTTGGTTTTGATCGACCGAAACTACAAGATTTGCTACGAAAAAACGGCTTATTGTCTGACTAATTTTCTTAAGAACGATTCAAGATTTTCCGTCAAATTCTGGCGGAAAATTTTTATTCTGCGCCAATTTGCACAACTTTTCCGCCAAGTTTTTCGCGGAAATAATTATCGTGGCTGACGTAAAGAATCGCGCCGGAATATTTGGCCAACGCCGTTTCCAATTCTTCAATACTCGGCAGGTCTAAGTGATTCGTCGGCTCGTCTAAAATCAGCAGTTGTGGGTCATTCGCCAGCATAGCAATAATCTGAAAACGCGCCTTTTGACCGCCAGACAAGCGAGCCAGCGGCGTCATCCGATCAGCGTCCGTGAACAAATAGTCAGCCAAAAGTTGCCGAATTTTCGTATCAGAAATCGACAAATCGCGACTCATATACAATTTTTCAATCGCTTTTTCTAGCGGATCAGACAGATATCGCTCGTCAATTTCTTGCTCATAAACGCCAATTCGAACCTGCGGATCAAGGAAAATATCGCCAGAATAAAGAACAGGACCGCCATCAAAACTCTTGCCCGACGCCAGAATCATCCGAATCAACGTGGTCTTACCAGCGCCATTGCGACCTCTAATTTCAATCGCTTCACCTTCGCGCAAATCAATATTCACGTCCTCAAACAATATCCACTCACCAATCCCAACCGCCACATTTTCCGCTCGAACCAACACGTGTTGACTGCGACTGGAAGCATCTTTCATACTCAGGCGAATATTACGCGACTTGAATTTTCCGTAACGCTCGGCGGATTTATAATCCAATTGACTAGCAGATTCCTTATCAATCCAAAACGTCGGCTTTTCCATTTCTGACAATTCCGCCAGCTCCGCTCGCGCCTCGTTCTCTAGCCGCTTAAATTTCTGAATCGTGCCGGGATTTCGCGACTTTTCCTTAAGCCTTTGATAGTCCAAAACTTTTTGTTTCAGGTTAACAATTCGCTTCTCAATCTGCTCAAAATTATTCATTCCAGCCGTCGTGGCTTGCGCGTTCTGCTTCAAATACGCGTCGTAATTTCCACGATAGCTCACGGCTTGACCGTCCTTAATCTCAACTATTCGATCAACTTGCCCAAGCACATCGCGATCATGCGTAATGATTAGCATCGCTTGATGTGGCTGAGAATTCATCCAGTCAATAAACTGCTGTTTCGCCACATAATCCATGTGGTTGGTCGGCTCGTCAATCAGCGCCAAATGCGCCTCTGAGTGCATAATTTTAACAATTTCCACCAGTCTTTTTTGACCGCCAGACAGGGAAGAAATCTTCCGATCACCAAAACCTGCAAGCTGAAAATTTATCAACTCGCGATCAATTTTCTCTTCAACTTGATAAAATCCTTTTTGGTCAAATCGCTCCAAAGCTTGCGTATATTCCTCAATTTTTCGCATATTGTCGCCCATGGTTAGTGGATATTCATCGATAATTTTCTTTAATTCAGGATATTCCGGAAGTCCACTAAGAATGTACACCATGACCGTTTGCTCACCCAAACCGTGATGCTCCTGGGCGGTAGTTGCAACCGTAATGCCGCGCCGAAAAACAACCTCGCCAGTATAATCAGTGTCTTTTCCGCTCAATATTCCAAACAGCGTCGACTTACCGACGCCGTTGCGTCCAACCACACCGACTTTCTCGCCGTCGTCCACACTAAACTTGACGTCTTTCATCAACGTCTTATCGCCAAAACTTTTTTCAGTAATGTGAATGTCGGCTATCATGCTTGAGATATTGTAACATAAGTCACATTTCAGCCGCACCAAACTAGCCTAAATATACTGTCGCGTTAAGTTTTGCTATAATATAATCCATGTCAAAGCTAAAAGCCAAAAAACCAACTACGCAAAATATCATCAATCGTCGCGCACGGTTTGATTATGAACTTGGCGAAGAAATTGTAGCTGGCTTGGTTTTAACTGGAATGGAAGTGCGAGCCGCCAGAGAAGGTCACGTCCAGCTTAAGGGCTCATTTGTTAGCTTAAGAAACGGCGAATTGTGGCTAAATAACGCCAGCTTTTCGCTGCGATTAAATGTTCGCGGAGAAGCAAATAGCCGTTCAGTCGACACTTCGGCGCGGAAATTATTGGTAAGTAAAAAACAATTGTCCAATTTTACAGAAGCCAAAAAACAGGGAATGACAATCATCCCGACCAAATTATTGACCAACGGAAAATTCATTAAAATTGTAATTGCGCTCGGAAAAGGTAAGAAAAATTACGACAAGCGCCAAACCATCAAGCGCCGCGACCAAGACCGAGAAACCAGGCGACTTATCTCTAATAGATAATCGCATTAACTACGAACTGGGCTCAGAATTTATTGATTTTCGCGCGCGTCAATTAGCTTTTGATAAAGCTTTTCGAGCTTTTTCACTTGACTTCGCTCCGTAAACTTGTTGGCTAATTTTTTACTTTCAGCACTAAATTCTGCTTGCTTCTTCGGGCTTTTTAGAATTGCGATTACTTTTTCTGCGACACTTTCTGGATTATTCTCCGCAAAATATCCATTAACTCCGTCCTTCACGACCTCTGAAACTTCCTTGTCAATAATAACAATCGGCTTTCCAGCGTGAGCGGCTTCATGAAGAACCCAGCCTTGCGTATCTTTAAGCGAAGGAAAAGTAAACACATTCATCACTTTATACGCCACGCCCAAATCTTCTCGTGGCATAGCGCCAGTAAATATAATCCTATCCGCAAAATCCGTCTCGGCTGCCATTTTCTCCAAAGTCTTTCGATATTCAAAATCACCGACAAACAATAGCTTCGATTTCGGACGAGCTTCGGCAATAAACTCGCTAAACGCCTGAATCAAAATTGGCAAATTCTTTTCCTCGCCCAAACGCCCCACAAAGCCAAACACTTCATCTTTTTCATCAAGACCCCATTGCTCGCGAAATTCCGCAACTCGTTTCGCGCTTGCCCGCGGAAGAGCATTCACGCCGTTTGGTATTAAAGTAACATCGTACGCGTAATCTTCAGTCTGCCAAGATTCCAATTGATCACGACTTTTACGCGACAAGGCAATCACCGCATCCGCCTTGCTGTATAAAATAGTAATAACACGCTCAATTATATCTTTATTCCATTTCGTTACACCACTACGCGGACGATAAAGCTTGGCAACTTCCAGCAAATCCTGTCCATTCAATTTTACCGACAATGGAAAAACCACTCCCGCCAACACCAAAACTCCTGGCAAAACCGCAGGATAATGATCGACGAATTCGTACAGATCCGTACAATGTTGGATAATCAAAGGAATATTATTTTTCTTCGCTGCCTTCACGCCCAATAGCCCAATTTGCGACGGCGTAAAAATATGAACAATGTCCAGATGCATATTAGCAATTTGACGCTGCACTACGGGAGGGAAGAATACCGACGTGTCGTAATCATCAAAAAACGCGCCTGTAATTGAACGAAAACGAATTATTCGACTATTTTCATCTTCGTGAAGAAGTTCGGCTTGCTTGGACGGACTAATAGACTTTGCTGGGCAAAAAACATAAACCTCATGCCCCAAAGCTTCCAGCTCGCGCTTTAATGATTCAACAACGTAAACGATACCGTTAATGGACGGCCTGTAGCTGTCCGTAAAAAGTCCTATCCTCATAATGTCCTCATTATACCATTTATATCAGCGATCGATAAAATTCAACCAAGCGCTCGGCGCCAGCACTACTGTCAAAACGTTTGGCAATTTTCTCAGCACCAAGTTGCGCTTTCTTATAGGCTTTCTTATCTTTGCGCAATTTACTGATCAACTCCAAGAACTCATCGTCCGTTTTCGCCATAACAGCGTCGCCCTTAAATGTGTCGTTATATTGCGGAATGTCGCGCAGAATGATCGGCAAGCCAGCGCCAGCCGCCTCCAAGACGCACATAGGATGATTTTCCTGCATAGCTGGCAGAACAAAAACGTCGGCAGCGACATAATAGTCACGAACATTCTCCAGAGGTATCACACCAGTTACAGTGAGATTATTCGGCGCATTTTTTATCATATTTTGCATGGCGTTATAATCTGCACCCAAATTCTTAAACGGAATTCCTCCCACCCAGAAAAACTTCACATCTGGCATTTCTTTGGCAGCTTTTATTAAAATATCCAAACGCTTTCGTGGCTGAACTTGACCATTTCCCATCACTACAAAATCGCTATCTTTCAAGCCAAGCTTCTTCCGAGCCGACTTTTTCTCCGCAGCAGAATGCTTATATCTCGACATATTTATCGTATTGTAAAGAACTTTCGTCTTTGGCACGTGCATATCATTTATCAACTCATCAGCAACCATACCAGAGCAAGCTAAAACCAAATCAGCCTTTTTATAAAAGAATTTCAGCCACGCTCGACCTAAAGGCTTCCAATATTTCGCGCCTTTAATCGAACCGATAAAACTATCCGGCACAATGTGAGCGGAAACAACTTTCTTGCCACTTTTTTTCATCAAATGCCGAAACGAATACAAACCCATAGTCTGGATATGGATAATGTCAGCGGGACGATCAGAATTCACTTCAATATCAATATCTTTTCTTTTACGCAGCGCGTCCGTAATCTCCTTATAAGCCGTATGCACACCATGACCCTGAACAGTGAATTCGCTCTCAGAAATCATATCAACAATTAGTTTTTTATCGTCTTTCTTACTCATATCTACAGTATAGCAAATAATTATTCCGTCAATATCAATTCGGCAACCAGTTCTGGACTATCCAACACCGACAAATGCCCCGTATCAAGCTCCACAAATTTATCAATTTTTACACCATCGGCTGCATTCACAGGAAGCGAAATCTTGTCTCGTCGCCCAACTATCAATCCCGTAAATTCGCGCTCAGAAATAATAATTTTTTTACTCCGAGAAATATCCCGCGCAATTTTCGATTGCTCCAAATATTGCCGCCGCGTTACTCGCGTATTTTTCGTCAGCCACCGTATCAAATCCACGACATTTTTCTGTCTATTATTCACCAAACACAGCCCACGGAACACCGAAAAATAATAGTTCAAATAAATATATTGATTCGCCCGACGAGTGCGATAAAAGAACGACGAGGAAATTCTCGACATAACCGAAGTTTTCATCGGAGGACTGATGTACCAAATTTTCTGGCATTGCATTTTATTTGCCGCCAAACATCCAAGCGAATGAGCAACAACCTCGTCAATTGACACGCCTTTACTGTCAAAAGCCGACATCAAATTCATCGCCCAATTTTCAACGTCGCTCATTTTCATATCTTTTATCAATTGACTTCTGCCGTGAGAAGGCAAGTCAACAAACACCAAATTCGCGTCATTTTTCAGGTGATAAGCCAGCGGAATCATTCCGTGAAAATCGCCACCAATGCCATGAATTAGCAAAATAGTTTTCTTCGAGCCGCCTTGATAAAAATAATAAGCAGTTTTCACGCCTCCGACGTCCATGAAGTCGCTTGATATTTCGCCCAAAAACTTATCGTACATTGGTAGCATATTCATTAAATTATATCATCACGGTATAATAAAATTATGAAGCTTTTCTCTTGGAACGTAAATGGTATTCGCGCGGTCATCAATAAAGGTGAATTCGCGAAGTTCATCGACACGTACAATCCAGATATTTTATGCCTACAAGAAACCAAAGCCACACGAGATCAAGTTGAAATTGACCTGCCGAATTATCACGAGCATTTCTATTCCGCTACCAAAAAAGGCTATTCTGGTACGGCAATTTTCTCAAAAATCCCACCGCTCAATTGGTATAATGGATTTCCACAAAATATAATTGAAAGATTCGACCTAACTGGTGATAAGTATGGCAATCCTGCTGACGAAGGACGAATCATCACCGCCGAGTTTGACGATTTTTGGGTTGTCAATTGCTATACTCCGAATTCAAAGGGTGATTTAAGCCGATTGGATTTACGATATAAAAAATGGGACAAGGCGGTGTTGGCTTATCTGGAAGAGCTGGAATTGTCAAAGCCAGTCCTTTATTGTGGCGATATGAACGTGGCGCATCAAGAAATTGACTTGGCAAATCCAAAACCCAACGTCGGCAAACATGGCTTCACCGACGAAGAACGGGAAGGTTTTCAGAACTATTTGGACGCTGGTTTTACAGACACTTTCCGGGCGGCTTTCCCTGAAAAAACTGGCGCGTACACTTGGTGGACGCATTGGGCGAATGCCAGGGCGCGAAATGTCGGTTGGCGGATTGACTATTGGCTGGCGTCGCGTGAAATTGCAAATCGCGTTACTAATCCGCAAATTCATCCAAAACAAATGGGCAGCGATCATTGTCCGGTGAGTATTGAGGTAAATTTGTAATGGATATGAAATTTTGGCAAAAACAAGAACCAGGGAAGCCACTTTTTCCAGATGTCGAATGGAATAAGCCAGAACGACGCGACCAAGCAGGGAAATTGGGAATTATCGGCGGCAACAAATTAGGCTTTTTGGCGGTGGCAGAAAGTTACCAAGAATCCCTTAAAACTGGCGTGGGCGAGGCTCGCGTTTTACTGCCTGACGCCTTGAAAAAAAATGTTCCCGCGAATATGACCGACGTGTTATTCGCACCGACAAACCAATCAGGAAGCCTGGCAAACGAAGCGCTCACTGAAACTTTGGCGTTGGAAAGATGGGCGGACGTATTGCTATTATGCGGCGACGCTGGACGGAATAGTCAGACGGCAATTGTCTACGAAGAATTGATCAAAAAGTCAGAAATTCCCGTCGTGCTGACGCGAGACGCGATTGACCTTGTACAAAATAGTTTTCAGGAAATTCTGGACAATCCGCACGTGGTTTTCGTAGCAAGTCTGGCGCAAGTTCAGAAAATATTCCGCGCAATTTTTTATCCAAAAATGATTACGTTCAGCATTCAATTATCGCAACTCGTCGAAGCGCTTCACAAATTCACCATCACATATCCCGTAACAATTTGCGTTTTTCATGCCGACAATTTAATAATCGCTCACAGCGGAGAAGTCGTCACCCAAAAATGGGACGCACCAATGGCAATTTGGCGGGGAAACGTCGGCGCCCGCGCCGCAAGCTACTTGATTTGGTCGCCGAAAGCGCCACTGGCAGCAATCAGCACCGCTATTTGCAAAATGTAGCCTCGCATAAATATCCACTTGACATTACGTACAATTAGTTGTATTATAGTAACAAGCTTTCGCCGCGACTTGTCAAGGGCGAAAGTAGCCCTTAGTCGTGAGTGAAGCACTTCTTGAAAGGAAGTGTCATGAAAAAAATCTGGGTCGTATTCATCATGATTATCACGGTTATCGTGATCATCATCATCCCCGCCCTAGCAGGAGTCCTAGTCGGAGCGATAATAGCACTTCTGCTACAAACCGACCTCATCCCCGCAATTCTCATTGGATCACTGGGAGGGGGATTCACTGGATATGCATTCTTGTTGTTGAGTGTAGGGATGCATAGAGGAGGGCAATAAAGCCCGCAGGAAGAAAACAGCTCGCCTGGAAGGCTATAAAGCCTCGGTAGCGCCTTTCTGCGGGCTGTTTTCTTTGCATAAAAAAATCGCCCAAAACGGACGATTATCACCTGAAGCTGCCTCTGGTACCGCGGGCCGGACTTGAACCGGCACGAGCTATTGCTCACCAGATTTTGAGTCTAGCGCGTCTACCAATTCCGCCACCGCGGCACAAGAGAACGCTCCAAGCTACCGTATGATTGTAACACAACTAGCAATTTCTCACAAGCACGACTTTTATTTGATATCAATTTGACGTATAATGAAATAAGTTATGTATCCGACGGATGATCAATCAAACGGTCGAGTGGGCATGCCGGTATCAGATCAGCGCCGATCTCTCACGCCGCCAACTCGCGACTCAGCAGCCTCACGAAATGCCGCTGCTGATGTTATTCGTGGGCAACTTGACGCTATTTATTCCAGAACAGAAGAGCAAAATTCCACACCAGAAAAGCCTCGGACGCAACCATTTTCCGCTCAATTACAACCAAAACCCGAAGTCCGATCAGAACAGCCTAAGACACAAATAGCCGAGCCTCAGCAAGCTTTAACAACACCACAGCCAGAGCCGAAAAAAGACACCGTCAATCACGCTATGAGGACAACGCCAATTGCCCAAACCCAGATTCAGTCAAATCCACAAATTAGCAATTCCGCTTCCGCAAACCAAACCACTCAAACTCAAAATTCAGCCATTCACACTCAAGTTTCAGCCGACCAATGGAAGCAATATCACAGTGCTTGGCAGAAATATTATCAGATGTATTACGAGCGTTACTATGCTGGCGACATTGCGGCAAAAAACCGTGAAATTTCTCGATTGACGAAGGAAAATCAGAATATCACGCCCGTAGTCAGCGCAGACGAGCCTCTGGACCCACAAAAAGCAGCCATAAAAGAACTTCGCAGTCAAATTCAGCAAAAGGTTCGCGACTCCGCAAATAAGGTGAAAAAATCCCGGCATTTTGTTCCGGCGATTGCTGGATTATCGGTGTTATTAGTCTTCATGTTTTTGCAATATAACCGCGTTATTTTCGGCGCGGTCGCAGCTTACACAACACCTGGCGCAATTAACCCGCAAAACATCATCGTTGACGCCTCCACCGACGTAACTGTCGGACCCGAGCCTAGGATTATTATTCCAAAGATTAACGTTGACGCGCCAGTTATTTACGGTGCCGCCAGCGACACGAAATCGCAATCAAAAGCCATGGAGAAGGGAGTAGCTCACTTTTCAATTCCTGGCGCCAGTGCCGTGCCGGGCGAAGTCGGAAATGCCGTATTTGCCGCCCACTCCAGTAACGACGCTTTTGCTGGTGGCGATTATAAATTCGTTTTTGCTCAGAATGAAAAGTTGGTCAAGGGCGATATTATTTACATGAATTACAACGGGAAACGCTATACCTATAAGATAACCTCAACAGAAGTTGTTATGCCGACCGAAGTTTCAAAAGTTCAGATTAACACAGATAAACCAATGCTGACACTTGTAAGTTGCGTGCCTTTAGGAACCGCAGAAAAGCGACTTCTTATCTTCGCAGAACAAATCAGCCCAGACCCAAGCAAAGCCACCGCGACTTCAGAATCCAGCTCAAATCAGCAACAAAGCAACAAATCAAATATCCCAGGAAAACCTGAGCCGACTTTGCTTGAGAAATTATTCGGCGGTCGATAAATTAGCTATTTAATTAAATAGCCCAATCGAACCATTGTCCATATTCATTTTACTCAGGACAATTTTTCCAGAAGCGTTGGTCGTCAATCCATAAACGTATCGCTGGTTCGAGGACAGAACAGAATCCAAACCAGGCTTAACGCTTATCAGCGTATGAGCGTTCGTGCCGTCAAATTCGCGAATCTCCATTTTTCCCGACGCAGAAACGCTACGAATATAGAAGTTGTCAAGCCACTTCACTTCCTGCGCCACGCCGATGTTAAACGCGCTCGACAATTCTTTACGCTCCAAATCGTAAGTCTGCAGTACCGCGCCGTTTTGTGTTACGATAAATCGCCCAGCATTGTCTATCGTTATGTTCGTGATCACATTATCAGTCTTAATAATCTTCGCCGTTTTCAAGAACTCTTTTTGGCGGTCCTTAGAATCCGAAATTTCGCCTCTGTAAATTGTCATATTTTTGCCATCAACCAAGACTACAGTGTCTTTATTGAAATAGCGAGAAGTTCGAATTACTGGGGTAGAATTAGTAGCAAAAGTGCCAATCACAAACGGCTCTTTCCAATCTCGTTTCCAAATTCCTGCCACTTTTTTACCGTCAATAACAGCCAGGTAGGACAAACGATCGTCGCCGTAAAGCTTGAAAGATTCGACGCCAGTCAAAATTGGGCTAGAAATTGTCGAGCTATCAAGGTCAACTCGCCTCAATTCGCCAGTTTCCTGCAAGGCGTAAACCGTGTGCGCGCCAGTTCCCGCAAAGCTGATTTGCTTAATTGCAAAACCAGTCATCGCCGTTACGTCGGTAATTTTCTCTGGATTTTCTCTATCAAAAACCAACCATTGCACGCCCGTAGCATTATTTTCTACCGGATACGAATGCTTCACTAGCGCATAACGAGAATCGCGGTCCCACTCCGACACAGTAAACGTATGATTGTCAGAAGACAGGGAATAGCCAGCCAAAACGCTCGTGCTTAATGCATGCTCCGTGAACTTTTCCTTATCTTTGTTCGTGTCGCGAATGTCGCCAATTGTCAGAATCGGAGTTTTATCCTTAACGCCAAATCCCATCAAGAAATTACCAGCTGGCGACAGAGAAACAGATTGCAATGAGTCAAACGTTTTTACTTCGGTGGTTTCGCGTTTCGTCGGAATCAGTCTGGCGTAATTCAAATTCGTAACGGTATCGGACTTGATATTCAACGTTTTTTGCCACGGTTCGTATTTATCCAATTTCATCGAAAAAGTGTGTTTACCAGGAAGAACGGTGCTTTTCGTCGGAGTGCGGCGCAGCTCCATATCGTCAACATAAACCAGCGCCCCGCCAGGATGTGATTCGTATTGGACAAGTCCAGTTTGTTGCAATTCTTTCGTATTTGGATCAAACGTATAGCCGAGCATCCTAAACGTCAAAAACGTAAGAAGAATTATAAGTGATAATGTCATCAGCGTGTACACAAAGGTCCGCCGCGCGAGCTCTTTAGTGCGATTCTTTTTCTGGTACATAATTACGAAAATTATAACATATTTTTACACTTGAAAAAACCTTAGGCGATTTGTACTATAATATATAGGAATAAACATTAGGGGGATTAATGGCAAGTAAAAACTACGTGGTTATCAATGGACGAGCTTACAATACTATTACCGGAATGGTAATGGATGATATTAAGATTGAAAAATCTGAAATAGAAAAAGAACAATCAATCGGTAGGCGCGGTACATCTGTATCAAATATTCACGCCGCACACGTTCAGAAATCCAGCACGTTGAATCGTCGGCACGTTAAAATGCCACAGCGTACGCCATTGGCCGCCAAGCCCCAGAAAGCTCGCGTCGACGTGAAGCAACATGTCGCCGTGAAGAAGTTTTCTACGCCAATTGTCAGCAAACCGGCTCCTCAGAAAATTGCTATTAACCGCCCGACCGAAACTCACCCCGTTACTCGTCGCGCTCAACAAAGACCTCTTAGCGTCAACACTAAGTTGCGAAAAGAACGCCAGCCTCTGGCCATGAATAACAATCCGCTTGTCGCCGTCGCTCCGCAAAAAATAGAAAAACCAGTCGCAAAAACCGCTCATCAATTGAAAAACGAAGCGATCGAAAAAGCCTTGTCGAATGAAATTATCAGCAATAAAAAAGCACGTCGACGCCAGAAAAAGGGCGGTGCCTTGCGTTGGTTGAATACGTTTTCCGTGGGATTTGCGGTGATGCTACTCGGTGGCTATTTAACATATCTGAGTATGCCAAATATCTCCATAAAAATGGCAGCCGTTCAATCAGGAATTGATGCCAAATATCCAGGCTATAGGCCAGACGGCTACGCGCTGAATGGACCTATCAAATTCAAATCGGGCGAGGTCTCTATGAAATACGCCTACGCCGACGGAAGCTCAGGATACACCATAACCCAGCAAAAAAGCGGCTGGAATTCGTCAGCAGTGAAAGAATTTTTCTCTGAAAAGCACAAGAATCCAAACACCACGATGATCGACGGATTGACAATTTACAGTGGCGGGAAAGAAGCGGCTTGGGTGAACGGCGGAATTTTATATCAAATCAGCGGCGACGCAAACCTCTCAAGCAGCCAAATTGAAAAAATTGCCACTAGTCTGTAACTCATCAGATAACGTGCTATAATTTACTCATGACTATTAGAACTCGTTTTGCGCCAAGTCCGACTGGCTATATTCACTTAGGCAACGTCCGCACCGCGCTATACACATACCTTGTTGCCAGGGCGCATCAGGGAGATTTCATCTTACGCATTGAAGACACGGACCAAGCTCGGTTCGTTGAAGGCGCGGAAGAAATGATTTTGGAGACCTTAAATTGGCTAGGACTAAATTGGGATGAAGGACCAATTCTTAACAATCCAAAAGAAGAGTCTGGCAATTTTGGTCCATATCACCAGACAGATCGTCGCGACATTTACATAAAGTGGGCAAAGAAAATGATTAGCGAAGGGCTAGCTTACGCCGATCCGTACACACCCGAAGAAGTGCAAGTTTTCCGCGACAAAGCCAAAGCTGAAAAACGAGCATTTTTATATCGCGACCATCGTCCAGAAAATCCGCCAGAGTGGCAACTTGGAATGCCGCTGCGCTTCAAAGTTCCGGAAATTAAGCGATATTCTTGGAAAGATGCCGTTATGGGCGAATTGTCGGCCGGCCCAGAAGCTTTGGACGATTTCATTCTGATCAAAGCGGACGGTCTGCCAACCTACAATTTCGCACACATCATTGACGATTTCGAAATGCAAGTCACGCACGTGATCCGCGGCTCGGAATATATTGCCAGTACACCTAAATATCTGTCGCTTTACGAAGCGCTTAAAATTACGCCGCCGATTCTGGCGCACGTGCCACACATTATGGCGCCATCGGGAAATAAAAAACTTGGCAAGCGTGACGGCGCTAAAAGCGTAACTGAATATCGATCAGAGGGAATTTTGCCGGAAGCGATGCTTAATTTCTTAGCGCAACTTGGCTGGAATGACGGCACGGAACAGGAAATTTTCAGTAAAGCCGAGCTGATTGAAAAGTTCTCGCTTGATCGCGTTCAAAAATCTGGCGCGCGATTTGACGAACAACGACTCATTTGGCTGAACGGTCAATGGATTCGCTCACTTAGCTTGGACGATCTTTATTCTCGCTGCCAATCATTCTGGGGCGAAGAAGCCAAAAACGCCGACGAATCTTATAAAAAGTGCGTTCTGGAATTGGCGCAAGACCGCTTGAAGACACTGCAAGATTTGCCAAAATTAACAAGTTATTTCTTCGTCGAGCCTGAAATTGACACGGAATTGATTGACGGAAATAAGCAACTTCGCAAATTGACCGACGACGAACGACGAGATTTATTGTCAATTGCGCGCCAAGAATTCGAGAAAATTACAGATTGGACGCCAGAAACAATTCAGAATTGCCTTAATGAATTACTAGAAACGACGGGGCAGAAGCCGGGGATTTTGTTTAGTCTGGTGAGAATTGTGACGACGTGGGCGCCGTTTAGTCCGCAACTTAACGACACATTGGCACTGATTGGCAAAGAAAAAACTCTGCAAAGAATCGATAATTATCTACAAAAATAGTTTATTCGTGCGCCGAAAATGCTATACTAAGCATAAGCATGAATGTTGAAAAAATAGATAAATCAGGACAAAAAAAGAACGCTCGTTGGGAGTCGTTCAAAGAATGGATAAAAAAGCATATTCTGGCGATCGTGCTCGTGGTGAGTGCGACGGTTATTGCTGGAGTTTTCATAATTGCAATTCATTCCATAAAATACGAGCAGGCCGCTAGCGTGGAACTGAAATTGCCAGCCAAAAAACCTGCGCCGAAGAAGTTTTATTCGCCATTGACTGGAATGGAAATCGCGAACGAAGCCGCCGCGAAGTTGCCTGTAACTGGCGTGATGATTGAGAATAGTCCAGCCGCCAGACCGCAGTCAGGACTGAAGAAAGCTGGCGTGGTTTATGAAGCCGTGGCAGAGGGCGGAATTACTAGGTTTTTGGCCCTGTACCAGGGAGAAAAGCCGGCGCTAATTGGTCCAGTGCGAAGCTTGAGATTGTACTATTTGAGCTGGGCGGCGCCGTATCAGGCGTCAATCGCGCACGTTGGCGGAAGTCCAAACGCTTTATCCCAAGTCAGAAACGGTAATTATCGCGACATCGACCAGTTCTTTAACGACGGATCGTATTGGAGATCTCGCGACCGCTACGCGCCGCACAACGTCTATACTTCAGGAGAAAAACTTGACCAATTGAACAGCGCAAAAGGCTATAACAATTCCGGATTCACCAGCTTCGCGCGAGCAGACGGCAAGCCTGTTGAATCGCCAAACGCCACATCTGTAAACATAAACCTCAGCGGCTCACTCTACAACACCTCATACACTTACGACAAGGCGTCAAATTCTTACCTTAGGAGCATGGCTGGCGCGCCACATACCGACAGGGAAGATGGGCAAATTGCTCCAAACACTGTCATAGCTATGGAAGTTGGCGTTGAAGCTCGGGCTCAAAATTACGATGGCTACGAAGACATCAAAACGACAGGATCCGGCAAAGCTTACATTTTCCAAAACGGCACAGTCGCCACTGCCACTTGGTCAAAAGCGGACATAAATTCGCCACTTAAATTGACAGACGAATCCGGAAAAGACGTCGCCTTAAATCGCGGACAAACATGGATTGCAGCCTTCACGCCAGGAAGGGGAAGTGTTTCATGGCAATAGATCCGGCATCTAAAACTTTGCGCGAGTACAAACAATATTATTACCGAAAAGTCATATTAGTCCTATTATCAGCGAGCGCCTGCATCATATTAGGACTGGGAATCGCACTCCATTTCACGGCAATTTCCATATTCCAGCTAAATTTTTGGATTATCATTTTAATTACCGCCATCTTGCAAATCCTATTTTCAATTTCTATCGTTAAAATCATCGCCGCACCGCTTAATAAAATTCTGGCGGCGCTTTCTCATAAAATTGGCGAACTGACCACCGACACTCCGCCAAATCCTAACGATAAACGCTACGAAAAAACTGGATTTAAGACGGCGCTTCAGGCAATTTATGGCGATTATCAGCCAGAGCAAAAACCAGCTAGCGACAACGACAAGCCAAAAATCCCGCTCACTCAAGCTCTAAATCAAGCCAGCACTGGCGTCGTGATTCTTAATTCCAATCAGAAGATTATCTTCGCCAATTCCGCCGCCCCGATTTCCAGGAACGCAAAAGGCGAGGATTTTCTGGCGCTTGATTTTCTAAACGAACCAAGCATTTACGATTGGCTTCACGAAATCTCCAATGAGAAAATTAAAGCCGAGCGCCGTTGGCAGCGCATTAGCACCAACCCTGATATCGTCCAAAAAACACGAATATTCGACATCATCGTGTCGTTTGAGAAAGGCGCCGCCGCCGAAACTGTCATTTTTCTCATCGACAAGTCTGAAGGATATTTGCCAGAAGAAGAGGACCTCAATTTCATCTCATTTGCCGCTCACGAACTCCGCGGACCGATTACAGTTATTCGTGGATATCTGGACATTATCAACGAAGAGTTTGCTGGACGCCTGCAGGGCGATGAAAGGCAACTTCTTGATAGGTTAGTTGTTTCGTCCAACCGCTTATCTAGCTATATAGACAACATTCTTAACGTTGCCAGATATGATAGGCATCACTTGAAGGTTTATCTTCTGGAAGACACTGTCGCCAATATTTACGCCTCGATTGCTGACGATATGCAACTTCGCGCCTCGACTCAACACAGAATGCTCAGCGTCAATATTCCAGATGATCTGCCGACAGTAGCCGCTGATCACGGAAGTATCGGGGAAGTGATTGGTAATCTAATTGACAATGCCATTAAGTACAGTTTTGAGGGCGGGTCCGTAACCGTTTCCGCAGAAAAAAAAGGCGACTTCGTGGAAGTGTCCGTCGCCGATAATGGAATTGGTATGCCAGCAAATGTCGTGGACAATTTGTTCCACAAATTCTATCGATCGCACAGATCACGCGAGGCTGTGGCCGGGACGGGAATCGGGCTTTACATCTGCAAAGCTTTTGTCGAATCTCACGGCGGCTCGATAATCGCTCGATCTCGCGAAAACGAAGGCTCGGTATTTTCGTTCACTTTGCCAATTTATGCTACAGTTAAAGATAAATTGCTAGAAGACGGACAGCTGAATAATCAATTGATACGAAAGGGCGGCGGCTGGATAAAAAATCACGCTATGTATAAGGGCTAGGAGGAATTATGATAAAGACAATTTTATGCGTGGAAGACGACCGATTTATTGGCGAAATGTACGTCAGAAGTCTGCAAAAAGCGGGATATGACGTGACGTGGGTGGTTGACGGGAATGACGGGCTAGTGGCGGCACGCAACCAGAACTTTGACTTGATAATCTTAGATTTGATGCTACCAGAGCAACGCGGTGACCAGATTTTAGACGCACTGAGAAATAATAATGTCGATTTGGTTCCGAATAGTAAGATTCTGATTATGACCAATTTTGAGCAGGATGAGGCTTCACGAAAATCCGTCATGAGTCGTGTTGACGGATATCTAATTAAGGCTGACATTACGCCGCGGAATTTGATAGATGTCGTCAAGCAGATGAGTAGCGATGACTAAAAATATTTTGACGCAATAAAAAATGAAGCTGAGGATATTCACCTAGAATATCTGAACTGTAAATGATTCAAGACAATAAAAAAGAGCCTCTTACGGACTCTAAAATGACATTCTTGGTGACCCCACCGGGAATCGAACCCGGGTTGCCAGGATGAGAACCTGGTGTCCTAACCGCTAGACGATAGGGCCGTAACTCCATGGATTATACCATGGAAAGGGAAGACTTGTCTACTTTTTCCCTATGTTAGACGTCGACTTTTTATGATAAGACAGCATAGCCCAAGAAAAGTAAATTGTAAGAATAACAATATATAAGTTTATAAATATTGTTGGCGTCGTCATTGCGGTAGAAAAAACCGCAAGCGCCCTATCACTATCCTTGCTTACAATTATTATGGAATCACTATTGTTTATAGAATCAATCTTATAATCATAGAGTGAGGACGCAAACACAAATGTAAATATCATACATATCAGCAAAATAATTATTTTTGAGACCCGCCCTAGTACTTCATTTGTTGCCCAATATTGCCTAAATACACACATCTTAATCATAATAAGCGACAATGCTAGGTTATAAATTATAAAAATGTCACGTATGAGATCTGGCATCATAACATATGCCACACTAAAAAGGCTGCGGCAAAATGTTTACTGAGTACTGGCGCAATTGTCACAAAACTCACGATTACAAAAAACACCGTCAGCATAATAGTCCTGTCTTTAGTCATATTTTTATTCGTGACTGCAGTAGGCAAGGGCTCTGCAACAGCTGGAGCTTCCGTAAAAGTTAATTGCTTCTTCATATCTTCAGTTCCAGGTGAAGCGATTGGCGCGTTATCCGTAAGGTTGTTTTGATTATTATATTGATCATTATTCATAAATCATTCTCCCGACTATTATATTTTCAAATTATTATCCTATCGCAATTAATAAAGGAATCAGTATTATTAAAGTTCATTATTTTTTTATTTATGCCTATCATATCCATATAATATCACATCAATTATCGGCAATAAATAGATAGTCAATAACGCAACAGGGAAGATGATTACAGGAAAAAGTATTAGAATATCTATCGACACAAGTTTACCATATACCCAAAGCGCCGCAAAAATTATTGCCGACAGTACAGAAGAGTGGATTGCCGCTTTTGGACTATCATTTACCATCTTGTTAATATTCTGATAATAACCCCTCTTGTACCACCTAATCATAAAAATAATTAGCAACGGGGAGAGCATCATCGATGCGTTTGAAATGGCTAATATCAAAAAAGAAACGTGTATGTTATACGGTCCTGTCGATCCTCGCATTGAAACGTAATTTCCTACTAGCGTAATAATGGTAAACATTAAAGAAAAGAGCATAACACGCTTAAAGGCTCTCTTTTTCTCTGTGCTGTCATAGACTGGCGCATTGCTTACGTCGGGATTGTTACTTTGGTCATTATGCTGATCATGATTCATAGAGTTACTATACCACATTTATCACTTGAGATTTTTCTGAAAATTCGCCATAATAAAAGCATGAAAAAGGGCGGGATTTACTTTAAGCCTCACGCAATTTCCAGATTTTGGCTAAGGAGATTGTGTGAAGTGGCATTACTGAGTTGTTTCACAATCATTCTTTTATACGCATGGGCGCGATTTATACCGACCGGCTATCAATTGCCAATCGGATTATCTGTCTCAGATTTGGCGGCTGGCGTAGCAGGAATTGGCAGCTTAATTGTGCTGATTTTATGTTTTTGGCTTCCCAGAAAACACGAAACTGGAATAGGAATTTTCGTGTATTTGTTAACCGTCGCTGTCGCCGCAACCACCATAATTACCAGCGGCGGAGTCGTTTCACCATTCCTAGTTATGTGGATTATCGTGGCAATTTTTGCAGGATTTTTCGGCGCAATAATCTTAGGAATAATGGGACTTTTGGTTATTTTGCAGATTATAGCCACCAGCATTCAACAGGGAATAAACATACAATTCATCATCGGCTACCTCTTCTTCGGATTTTTGCCTTTGATTTTTAGCCTTGTTCTATGGATTCGCCGCCAAAAAACTGATGACAATACGTCCAATCTGGAGAATAGACTTTCCGCGGTTGAGAACAAATCTGACGTAGTGATTAATGCCATCGACGACGGCGTTTTGGCTATTTCCAAAGACGGCAACATTGAATTGATAAACCCATCCGCCCAACAAATCATCGGCTGGGACCAAGGCGACGCACTCGGGCTTAACTGGAAAAGCGTCTTAAAACTCGTCACCTCAGACGGAAAAGACGTAGAAGACCTCGAAAATCCAATAGCTCAATCTTTATCAAAAAACCAGCCAACTCATAACGATAAATTATTCCTATTGACCAGCTCCGAAAAACGCATTTTAGTGTCAATCGTCAGCTCTCCAGTCGGCACGGACGGCGAAGGAATCATCGTAGTTTTCCGCGACATCACCAAAGAAAAAGCCGAGGAGCGCGAGCAAGCCGAATTCATTTCCACCGCCAGCCACGAGATGCGTACGCCAGTTGCGTCAATTGAGGGCTATTTGGGTCTGGCGTTAAATCCAGCCACCGCTCACATCGACGAGAAAGCCCGCGACTTCATCACCAAGGCTCACGAATCGGCGCAACATCTGGGACGGTTATTCCAAGATCTCCTCGATATCAGCAAAGTTGAAGACGGGCGAATGAAAAACAACCCGAAGATCATCAACGTAAACGAATTTTTGAAGGATATTTTTGACGGTTTGGCGACAAAAGCTAGCGAAAAGCAGCTCAATTACATCTTTATGCCAGACATAATTGATGAAGGTAAGGAGAAGTCATTGCAGCCGATTTTTTATGCCAATATTGACCCTGACCATTTTAGGGAAGTTGTCAGCAATTTGATTGAAAATGCCATCAAGTATACGCCGTCGGGCGAAGTTGTCGTCAATATTACCGGCGACGATAAACAGATTTCTGTAAGCGTGAAAGATAGCGGCATTGGCATTCCAGCCGAAGATATTCCGCATTTATTCCAGAAATTTTATCGGGTGGACAATTCTGACACGCGAGAAATTGGCGGAACTGGCTTGGGGCTATATTTGAGCCGTCGTTTAGCCGAGGCGATGTCTGGAAACTTGCGAGTTGAAAGCAAATATAAAGAGGGAAGTACGTTCTATCTGGAAATTCCTCGCATGAATAGTTCGGACGCAAAACAACGCTTGGAATCTGCAGAAACCAAAAAGTCCGAAGATAAAACGCCAGATTCTACCGTTCCAGAAGAAACTGAAATTGCCGCAGAAGAGAAGGCGGAAGATATCACAACTGAAAATAATAGCGAAATTGTCGATTTAGACCCAGTAGCAATCGCAACTCCAGAAAATCCAGATCCAACCACACCCGCAATCCCGACGACCCAGCCAGAAATTCCACAACCAGCCAGAAATTCTTCCGAGCCGACGCTGGCTGAAATTGAGGAAGAATTGCGACGAAAACGCCAGCAATTATCAATTCCTGGTCGCGAATAATAGCCATAAGAACTATGGATTTTTTGTCAAAACTTCAGTATAGTATAAACATATGACAAAAATTTTATTGGTTGAGGACGACAAAAGTTTACGCGAAATTTACGGTGTACGACTTTTGGCGGAGGGCTACGATATCGTTTCGGCGGGCGACGGAGAAGAAGCTCTAGCCATGGCAATTAAAGAACGTCCGCGATTAATTTTAAGCGACGTGATGATGCCAAAAATCTCTGGCTTTGATATGCTGGATATTTTACGCTCAACGACAGAAACAAAAGACGTTAAAGTTATTATTATGACCGCGCTATCCTCAGAGGATCAGAGAAAGCGTGGCGAGCAGCTTGGTGCTGATAAATACCTGGTGAAATCTCAGGTAGGAATAGAGGACGTTGTGAGAGCAGTTCACGAAACCTTGGGAGATCTTCCGGGAGTCGGCACAAATCCAGTGCCAGTTTCACAACCAGCTCATACATATGAGCCAGTCGCTCCAACACCTCAGCCAACTCCAGCAGCGCCGCAGCCAGTTACTAGACCTGATATTTCTTCATTGTCGCCGCAACCAGCCGCCCCCGCTGCAACGCCAACAGCTTCTGTAGTAAATCCGCTTACGCAACAACACCCGCAACAGGTATTCGCTCCAGCGCCGCAACCGCTACCTCAACCAGCGCAAGCTCCAGCACCGCAATCAATTCCAATACCTCAGCCTCAGCCGACAACTCTGCCGCAGCCTATGGCGCCATTTTCATCACCTGCGCCGCGACCTTCAGGGCTTGGTGATCGCATTATTCAACCTTTACCAGCTGATGATTCTCAGAATTCTGTAGATATTTCCAAGCTTATGGCAGAAGAATTAGACAATACGCAGAGAATTTCTCAACCAACTCCAGAGCCTCAACCAGCGCAAGCTCCAACACCTCAGCCAATTCCAACGCCTCAGCCACAACAGCTAGCACCAAATCCTATTGAGCAAGCTAGCGTAATACCTCAGGTCCAAGCACAGCCTCAGGAGCAAAACATTCCACATCAACCATCAGAACCTCAGTCACCACAATTTCCACCGATAAATCCGCAACAATGATAAACCCAGACACAAAGCAAGAATCTTGGCGCCTCAATAAATTCGTGGCGCTGTGCTTGGGTGTTTCCAGGCGGAAGGCCGACGAATTGATAGAGAAGGGAAAGATTATCGTTGACGGTCAGCCCGCCAGATTGGGTCAACAAATTTCTGACGCAAATAAAATTTCCTATAACGGCAAATTGCTAGAATTGCAATCCAAACAGCTCATCATCCTACACAAGCCAACTGGATATCTTTGTTCGCGCGCTTCTCAGGGCGGCGTTCCGACAATCTATAAATTACTACCGAAGAATCTTCACCACTTAAAACCCGTTGGTCGCCTGGATAAAGACAGTTCTGGGCTGATTCTCATGACGAACGACGGCGATTTTGCTCACAGCATGACACATCCGTCGTTTTATAAGATTAAGCGATATCTCGTTACAATCGACCAGCCATTGCAACCTCTACATCGCCAAATGATCAATGATTTTGGTGTACAGCTTCCTGACGGACGCAGTCAATTGACGCTAGAAAGACAACACGAAGGCGATGATTATCGCTGGATAGTGGAAATGAGCGAGGGAAGAAATCGTCAAATTCGGCGAACTTTCGATGCGTTAGGCTACACTGTTAAAAAACTCCACAGAACAAACTTTGGCAATTATTCGCTCGGCGACCTCAAAAGAGGCGAATGGCGAGAAGAGAAATTCATGAATTCATAATTTACTCCGCGACTATTTACATTTTACGTTAAATATTGTAATATAGCTTTTATGCTAAATTTAATAGAAAGTGTAATTGCAAAATGGAAACGCTAGGACGCGAATCTAAGCCCTTGCCCTCAGAAAAACTAAGAGCAGTCGTATGCAACCTTAAGGAAGAAAGGTCGAATACTATATATGAACTGTTCTATGAGAAGGATAAGTCCAAGATTTTACCAAAACTCCTAGAAAACCAAATCTACGCTTACATCGAACTTATTAAAGAGGTTGAGAAACATACTACGAAATTTAAATATCCTATATCCGTAGCGTTCGAAGATGGCGATAATAACGTTTACTACTGCATAAATAACCCTAAAGAAAATTATTACATAACACTTTACCCAAATCCAATTAACGAAGAATCTCCAAAGGCCTACATTCACAATTATGCCAGGGAATATAATAGTGAGGACGAGGAGTACAAACTAGTCGTAGCCAAGTCTAAAGAGTTTACAACAGAAAACAACCCGAACTATTTTACGGATTTCCTGAAAATAATTCGTCCGTGCGAGGCTTATATAAATAGCGTGCTCGCCAAAATGTCTTAAAACTGCTATAATATATAATCATGTCTAAATTACCAACAGTCGCCATAATCGGGCAAGCCAACGTCGGCAAAAGCTCACTATTTAATCGCTTGACGCGCTCTCGCACGGCCATAGTCGCCAGGGAAGCCGGCACGACACGCGACAACGTCGTTAGTAAAGTTTCGTACAAACGACGCAACGTAGATTCTGCGCCGTCAGATAACTATTCGCAATTTTGGCTCATCGACACAGCTGGATTGAAGACTGCTGAGGACGAATTTGAGGCAACCATTCAGGACCAAATTGCTGACGCGTCTGCCGCTGCCGATGTAATCCTCGTAACAGTCGACTCCACTGTTTATCCTTCTGACGCTGATCGACAATTGGCCAAAAAGGCTCTAAAAAGTGGCAAGCCAGTCATTCTAATCGCAAATAAAGCAGACTTAAAAGGCTCTCTTCCTATCGACGAATTCAAGCGACTCGGCATTAAAAACATCATAAAAACTTCTGCAGAACACAGCATCGGCATTTCGGAGCTTCTCGATAGCATCGCCGAACTTATTCCGCCAGCCACCGAAACCGCACCTGATGACATTATTCGCGTCGCGCTAATCGGTCGCCCAAACGTCGGCAAGAGTAATCTATTCAATACCTTAGCGGGCAAGCAGCAAGCCATCGTCGCCAACGTCGCCGGCACAACTCGCGACGTAAACCGCGTTCAAGTTCGTTATCACAGTCAGACGATTGAACTGCTCGACACCGCTGGAATTCGCCGCCAAGGAAAGCAAGAAACGGGAATTGAAAAGTTCTCAGTTCTTCGCACCATGCAAGCCATCAACGAAGCCGACGTTTGTCTGCTTCTTATGGACGTCAATGAGCTTAACGTTCAATTGGATCAGCGCCTAGCTGGAATTATTGACGAAGCGGGCAAGGGGCTTGTTCTGGTCGTCAGCAAATGGGACTCCGTCGAAGGTAAAGACGCTTATACTCATGATGAAATCGCGCCACAAATCAGCTATAATTTCAAGTTCACGCCGTACGCGCCATTGATATTCACTTCTTCCGTCACGGGGCAGAATGTCGCTAAGTTATTCGACCTAGCGCTTGATATTTATAAGCGTCGTCGCCAAGAATGTAAAACTCGCGCCTTAAACGACATTTTACAGAAAGCCATCGCCGCACATCCGCCAGCTGGTCTGAAAAACTCGCACCCGAAGCTGCGCTACATTGTCCAGACTGACGTTGCTCCGCCGTGGTTTGTTATATATGGCAGCAATCTGAAATTTGTCCACTGGAGCTACAAGCGTTATTTGGAGCGAACTTTACGTGAAGCTTTCAATTTTGCAGGAACTCCGATTAAAATGTCTTTCCGCGATGAAAAGCAATTAAAAGCCAATCGTGAACGCGTTGCGCGCGGTCTGGCGCCAGTCACCAAAGCCTACAAGCAGGCCAAAAACGCTGAAAAAGACATATAATACCACATTTTTGACAAAATCTATTGACATTTTGTTCTATTAGTGATATATATATTAGCTTTCACAATGTGTTAGCTTGCGTCAAATTCGACACATCGTTGGAGGAAAATAAATCCTCCGCCCAACTGGAAGGACAGTCCCATGCTGGAAGGATTCCTCAAACTCATGCTGCTCGCAGCCATTGGCGTGACTATCGGGTCCGCCGTGGCAGGAGGACTTACAGGAGCCCTCGTAGGAGGACTCATTGGTAAGGCGGCGGGAGCTCCCGTTGCCACAACTGCTCCAATCGGAGCAGTTGTCGGAGCTGGAACAGCCGGAGCCGCTGCGTGGCGGCGCATCTGGTGCAACGGCAAGAGGGACAACCCTCCTACTGATAGTCAGGCGTAAGCCTGCTCGAAAATAGCTCGCTCGAAAATAGACTCAATATTGAATCCAGTTTTCGGCTTGAGCACGTTTTCGAGCGGGCTATTTTCTTTTATAACGAATCTTAGCTGTATTCGCTTCATAGATACGTGTCTATGCTGATGAGTCGGAAACGACGAAAGCGAACTTTTATTCAAACATCATCAATTGCGCCGACAAAACTTCACGCGTAATTTCGTCCGCACGTTCACCAATTAGCACAATTTTTGCTGGCTCTTCCGCCGCAGAATTAGCTATTTGAATCTGATTTTCCGTTGCCTCCAAATGATGCCGCGCGCCATTATCGTCAATAAAACAGCCCTTCATTCGCCTAAGTTTATAAGCGCCAAAAAGTTCTGGCCAAATTTTTTCCAGAGTCGACGCAGCAATTTTCATACCAGAAACATCCAGCACAGCATACGTCGGATTATCCGGCACGACCAACTCGCCATCGTATGTATCAAAAAACGTTAGTAGTCCCGACGGCGTCGTCATTTTATTGATATCAAATTTACCTCGTGGCGCGCTCAATATTTTTCCGTAAGGCAGGGAGTTCAGCTTGGATTCGTATTGCAATCGCTCGTCGTCACTTAGCAAATCTTCTTTGGTCACTAAAATCATGTCCGCCGCTTGCAACTCAATTTCATGCGCCGGCTCAATTCCACGTAAAATCTCATATGCATCAATAACGTAAAAACTCTGCGCCAACTCGTACTTATTGAATATTTGTGCATTAATCAACTTCTCGACCAAATTTATCGTTCGCGCCACACCAGTCGCCTCAATAAACACTGGGGTGGGGGAATTGCGACAAAAGTCGAGTAGCATTCGCGTCAATGCATGCTTTGACGAACAACAAACACAATCACCAGCCAAAGTCGTCACAATATCCGCCAATTTCTCCAATCGATAACCGTCAACGTTTTCATTAGCATATTCATTCTCAATCACCCGAGAGCCCTTATAGTCACTTTGTTGCAATAAGAACTCAAGGACACTAGTTTTCCCAGCGCCCAGCGACCCATTCACCAAATATAGCGGAACTTTATCGATAATCGCTCGCCCATCATCAAACGGCGCATTAATGCTAAATTCCAAATCATCGTCACGCTTTGCCATATGCTTATTATACGTCATTTTCACAAGGTGATATACTAAGTCTATGAAAGTCATCTTAGCGTTGGGAAATCCAGGCGAAAAATACACAAACACGAGGCATAATGCTGGGTTTTTGGCTATTGATAAATTTGCGTCAGAACAGGGGAAAACCTTTTCAAATAAGCCGAAGTTTTCCGCCGATATCACTGAACTCAATATTTCCGGAGAAAAAATCCTACTAGTTAAGCCAACTACTTTTTACAACGAGGTCGGAATTTCCGCCCGAGCAATCTTAGATTTTTACAAATTGACATTGGACGATTTACTAATTATTCACGACGACACGGCGCTGGATTTTGGTAAAATTCGAACCCGCAAAGGCGGTCGAGACGCGGGCAGTAATGGATTAAAGTCGCTCCACTCTCACGTCGGATCAGACTTTTGGCATATTCGTATTGGCACAGATAATTTGCTTAGGCGCCAAGTTGGTGACGTAGATTTTGTCCTGGGTAAATTCAACTCAGACGAGCAAAAGATTCTCCAAAGCTGGATATTACCCGAATCAATTAATTTGATCGAGAAATTCATCAACGGAACTATCGAGCCGTTCAGTATAAAATATTAAACAGATTCTAGCGTCGTTTTCGCGGCACAATTTTTGAAGCGCCGCTCTTCAATTGCTCTTCGGCTTGATGTAATTTCACAGCCGCAGCTTCTTGCAGATTGATCGATCGAGCCTCCAATATGCTGCTGCCGACCGCCAAACTCACGAACAATAAGCCCAAGCCGCCCGTCGCCCATTCCGGCAATTCCAAGTGGAATAATTTGGCAATCATCATCACGCCGAGCGCCATAATTGCCCAGTGAGCGCCATTTTCCAGATATTTATATTTGCTAAGCGCGCCTGTTCGCAATAAATATACGGTTAGTGATCGAACCCAAATTGCTCCAGCGCCCAGTCCAGCCACGATTAATAGCACGCTGTTGGTAATAGCGAACGCACCAATCACACCGTCAAAGCTAAAGCTGGCGTCCAAAATTTCCAAATATAGCAAGCTAGCAAACGCCGCCCAGCCAGTTTTAATCTTAACGGATTTTGCGTCATCTTCATGGAAAAATGACCCAAATAGTTCCAACCCAATATGCAGCACAATTCCAAGCACTGCCGAAATCAACACCAAAGATTTATGCGGCGCCTCGACCGTAAAATACAAAACAGCCGCCACGCTAAGCATTATACACACCTTAAAATTCTCAAATCGCCCAGCCTTCGCCAAAATCGGCTCAACATGTCGCATCCAGTGAACACGCTTGTTGTAATCGATAAAATAGCTAAGCCCAATCATAATCAAAAACGCACCGCCAAATGCGTCAATCATCGGCGACGCCTCGTGCAGGATTTTGCCGTACTCAACAGGTTTATGTAGCGCCAGATTAACAACATCCATAAATCCGTGGCCGCTCGCAATCATCACAATAGCAATTGGCAATATAAATCGAACAACAAACACCGCCACAAATATACCAGCCGTCAGGAAGACTTTCTGCCAGATTTGACTCATTCCCGCCAAAACCTTGCTATTTATCACCGCGTTGTCGAAGCTAAACGTAACTTCCAAAACCACCAAAATAGTGAATAGCCAAAGACCGCTAACGCCCATATGGCTAAAAATCAAACTGCCCAGACCTAAGGTCAATAGGACCGAAAACCAGAAAATCCGAAACGGATGATGTGAATGTAAAAGATGCTTCATATTGATTTAGTATAGCATAAGCATGGAGTATAATTTTATATATGGCACAAAAATCGCCAGATGGTCGCATAAAAAAGTTTTTATCAGCCAACAGCGAATTGATCGGTTGGGTGGTTTTTGGCGCCCTTATAATTTCTATTTATCAATTCAGCTCACGATTCGGCGTCATGTTATTAAACGGAGAATTTGCAGAATGGTGCAATAAATTACTTCCGTCATTACAAGATTTCATCACGCTGACGCTAAGCGTAATTGTCGAGGCGGTCCCATTCTTAATTTTAGGAATTATCATATCCGCGCTTATCAGATACTTTTTATCATCAAAAGACGTTTTCAAAATATTGCCAAAAAACGCCTTTCTTCGACGAATTGTGCTCTCTATGATCGGGCTAATTTTACCCGTGTGCGAATGTGGTAACGTACCAATTGCACGCAGCTTAATAGCAAATGGACTGAAACCTGCCGACGTTATTAGCTTTCTTTTCGCCGCGCCAATCATAAACCCGATAACCATAATTTCAACCATGACCGCCTTCAGCTTTGACGCCCGAATGGTTTGGTGGCGAATTATTTTTGCACTAATTATCGTACAAATAACCGCTTTTATCGTCGGATTTTTTAAGGAAGATTCCATTGTCAATCCAGAGTTTGAAAAACTTTGCCACCCTCATAATCACGGTTCGAAATTGCCAAACCTATTCAGCTCATCACGTAATGAATTCTGGCAATTATTTACTATGTTGGTCTTAGGTGCTAGCATCGCAGCTGCCACACAAATCTTCGTTCCGCGATTCATAATAAACGCCGTCGGCGGCGACATTTTCTTATCAGTCATATCCATGATCACGCTAAGTTTCATCATTTCGATATGCTCCAGCATCGACGCGTTCTTTGCATTAGCTTACGTGCGAAATTTCACGACAGGCTCAATTTTATCTTTCTTACTATTCGGACCGATGATAGACATAAAAATGATTACGCTATTAAAAACAACTTTTCGCTGGAAATTTATTGCAACAATTACCTTAACTGTATTCTTCTTATCTCTAATTGTCGGACTGGGAGTTAATTTATATGTACGCTAACCTTGCAAAATCAATTGGCGGAATTGTCGTTTGCGCATATATTTTGCTATTAGCTTGGCGCGACCAACTCGGCTTTTACGTTCATCCACGCTATCACACATTCGCGGTCGTAATTAGCGCAATCGGCGTTATACTTTTGCTTATTGATATAATGTTGCAATTAAAAAATAAACCCGCAAAAGACAAATCTAGAATTAGCTTGAAAAAAATTACCCCGATATCTTATTTTGCGATAATTATATTATCAGTCGGATATATATTTCCGCCAAAACCGCTCTCTCCGAGTAGCCTTGCTCAAAAAGAAAGTCCTATGATTATTGAGCCCGAAAGTCGTTGCGAAACACCTCAACCGAAAGAGAACTCTTCTACAATCTCAATAAATCGCTGGAAAACCGCAATAAATTCCTGCAAAGAAACCGCTTATTTTAACGGCAAAGACATCACCATAACTGGCTTCGTTTCAAATGATCTGTTAAAAAACTACGGCTATAATTACTTCAATATTGTCAGATACGTTATAAGTTGCTGCACTGTTGACAGCGTGCCTATGAAAATCCTGGTCGAGAAAAACTTTTCGACAGACTACCCAGATGGAACATGGCTAATCGTCAAGGGTAAATTGTCGCAAAAAATCGTTAATAGTCAAGCTGAATACGTCATAACCGACGCGCATATCACAAAAATCAGCCAACCCAAATATCCTTATGAATTGCTCGGAATATAAGTCTATTGCACACTTGTTGCAATAAGTTATAAACTATTAATAGCACTATGCTAAATGAAATATTTGAACGCCACAATCTTCGCCTGACAAAACCTCGCCAGCAAGTATTTGACATCCTGCGAAATTCAGATGTGCCTCTTACGGTTGGTGATATTGCAAAAAACTGCAAAAACATTAACCGCGCCAGCATTTACCGCACGCTACTGATGTTCGATAATTTGAACATTATAAACACCATAACTATTGGCTGGAAGAATTATTACGAGTTAGCGGAACCTTTTATACCACATCACCACCATCTCTACTGCATCAATTGTCAAAATGCCGAACCTATACAATCGCAAGAACTCGAAAAACTCATAGATCTCATTGGTAAAAAACATAATTTCATAGTCACAAAACACCACTTTGAGCTGGAAGGTATTTGCGAAAAGTGCCGACATATTATAGAAAATAAATAATTTTTCCCAACAAAAAAGCGCCAGGTAAGGGTGGGCATCACCTGACGCTTTTTTACCCTTCAACCCACCCGAGCTACCGTATCAGCGAAGCGTCGCGACTAAAACTCCAAAAGTCCGCGCCTGACTATTATCAACACCAATTAGTGCTCGCCTTAACGGATGTCGCCTTTGAAAAAGGGCAGTTAAAGGGGTTAGTATGCGCGTAACGTTGAACCGCAAAAAGTGGAGGGTAAGAATACTTAATGCCATTGCGCGCAACCTAACATATAGTTAGAATAGGGGGTATAAGGTGCGTTTGGTTAATGATTACTTAACCAATCGTCCTTGATTATAGCAAACATTTGACAAAGTGTCAATACTTTTTACCACATTTTTTATGGAAATCAATAGAATTACACCAGATGAACATATTTTCTCCCAGAGATTAGCGCATATTGCCAATCCACCAAAAAGCTTATGTTATATGGGAAAATTGCCAGAAGTAAGCGCGCCCGTCGTATCAATCGTCGGGTCCCGCAAGCCGTCTGCCTACGGAAAAGAAGTGACCGAGCGATTAGCAACAGATCTGGCAAAAGCCGGATGTGTAATCGTGAGCGGGTTGGCGCTAGGCGTGGATTGCATTGCCCAAAAAGCTGCAATTGAAGCTGGCGGAACGGTCGTGGCGGTCGTCCCAAACGAGCTTCCTGATATTTCACCGCGGACCAATTATCAACTAGCCATGAGCATCATAAAGCAGGGTGGCGCGGTCGTTTCAGAATGGATGAAGGGCGATAATAAAATAGTCAATCGTTGGAGTTTTCTGGAGCGCAATCGGCTGGTTAGTGGGCTGGCAGATGGCATTATCATCACTGAAGCCGCCGAGCGAAGCGGCACACTAAACACCGCCTCGCATGCACTTAATCAGGGAAGAGATTTGTTTGTAGTTCCCGGAAACATAACCAGCCCACTGTCGGCGGGTTGTAATACTTTATTAAAACAAGGGGCGTATTTGGTGACAGACGCCGACGATGTTTTATCAATCATCGCGCCAGAGAGATTACAAAAAGACAACGGCCAAGAATTAGCAGCCAGCGCAACAATTGAAGAAGCTATTATCATAAAACTCATCTCAGAAGGGCTGCGTGACGGCGACGAAATTCAACAAAAATCAGGATTATCCGCATCAGATTTTGCCACGGCGCTTACAATGCTAGAAATCAACGGTGTTATCAAACCTCTCGGGGCGAACAACTGGACGTTACGGTAGTTTTATTATATAATGCTACTTTATGAGAAGCCCCGACAGTTTACATCCAGAAAATGACATTACAGACAAAAAAAGAGAAGAGCCCTTTTTCAGTATAGAAGGCATACCCCCAACGCTACTTAGCCTCATCGGAACTGCCGCTGCGTGCATTGGGATAAAGGACCCTACTACATTTAAAGGATTTGCCACTTTCGTTATTGGCAGTGTAATGGATGCGCTAGACGGCAAACTAGCCAGGGCAACTGGAGGAGAAACTAAACTAGGCAAAATTGTTGACCATACTGGAGATAAAATCAAAGTATTCTGTACTATATGGAACATGTATAACGCAGGCACAGCTCCAAAATTGGTACTTGGTGGCTTTGCCGCGTCTAACGCTATCAATGCAGCGTGTTCAATAAAAACTCATATAGACAACCCCGACATGTCACAGGCGCCTGAAAAAAGTGGCAAGATAGCCATGGCCATGGAAGTTACATCTCTAATATTATATTCTGCCGGTAAATTTGCTGAGCTGCACGGCTTAAGAAAAACTAGCAACACAGTCAGGGCACTAGGTGGGCTGGCGGCGGCAACTGCTATAATTCCTGCGATACTATCGACAGCAAGCTATATCAGACGAGCAAGCGGCAATAACCACAACCCAGAAAAGCACCAAAATACGGGAGTTGATCGCAGTCTTGGAATAGCGGCACTACTTGGTCGCATTGGAGAATCTAGCCGTCAATAGAGATTGTTATTGTAGCTACATAGTGATTTGTTATAATATAAAGTTATGAAAAATCTCGTTATCGTCGAGTCACCAGCCAAAGCTAAAACCATCGAGAAATATCTCGGCAAGGATTTTCACGTCCTGTCCAGCGTGGGGCATATTCGCTCGATCGTTAAAAAGACGAAGGATGGAACGCCGCCGATTGACGTGGCTAACGATTTTTTCGCAATCTATGAAGTTGATCCTGAAAAAAAGAAAGTTATCACCGAACTAAAGAGAAATGTCAAGGCAGTTGGCAAGGAAAATGTTTGGCTCGCAACCGATGAAGACCGCGAAGGGGAGGCCATTGCTTGGCATTTGTGTAAGGTGTTGGATCTTCCTATTGAAACAACTAAGCGAATTGTTTTTCATGAGATCACCAAAGACGCCATAACCAACGCAATTAAGAATCCGCGAACCGTGGATATGAATTTGGTTCAGGCGCAACAAGCCAGGCAAATCCTTGACCGACTGGTTGGTTTTGAGCTCAGCCCAGTCGTCTGGCAGAAAGTTCCTGGCGGAAAATCGGCTGGTCGCGTTCAGAGTCCAGCAGTGCGATTGCTAGTCGAGCGCGAACGAGAAATTATGAAGTTTGAGGGCAATTCTCAGTTTAAAATTACTGCCATTTTTATTCACGACAATCAAGAATTCAAGGCCGAGCTTAATCAAAAATTCGATACAGAAGAAGCGGCGAACAAGTTCTTAAATAGCCTGAAACCTGCCGAATTTATTGTTAGCGATATCTCAAAAACTCCTGGGACCAGAAATCCAGCGGCGCCATTTACCACTTCAACCCTGCAACAGGAAGCCAACTCTAAACTTGGTTTCAGCTCCAAAGCAACCATGGCCTCGGCACAAAAATTATACCAAGACGGAAAAATCACCTATATGCGTACCGACTCCGTAAATTTGAGCGGTCAAGCCATCGCGGCGGCCACCGATTTTATCAAGCGTCTTTACGGTCCAGATTACTCAACGGTTCGCAAATTTAAGACCAAATCCGCATCCGCCCAAGAAGCCCACGAAGCCATTCGCCCGACAGACATCACTCTGGAAACCGCGTCTAATAATAGCTATGACCAGAAATTATACGACCTAATTCGACGCCGAACTTTAGCGTCGCAAATGTCGCCAGCGAAGCTAGAAAAAACGACTATCACAATTGACATCAAAGGCGATAATTTACCTAAGAGCAAAAAACTCGCTCAGTTTGAAGCAAAAGGCGAAGTCATTACATTTGATGGATTTTTGCGCGTTTACGGTGGCAATAAAGATGAGCTTCTACCGAAGTTACAGTCTGGCGATGAAGTCAATTCTCACGATATTACGGCTCGTCAAACATTCACCAGACCGCCAGCTCGCTACACCGAAGGTTCGCTAGTTAAGAAGTTGGAGGAGCTTGGAATTGGACGTCCGTCAACTTACGCTACGATTATTGACACTATTCAGACTCGTGGCTACGTTGAAAAGGGTGACAGCGAAGGTCAACCGCGTGATGTAATTGTTCTGAACTATAACGGCGAGGAAGTCAGTCGAAATGTTGTTCAAGAAAAGACTGGCTCAACTCGCGGCAAGCTTATTCCAACGCCAAGCGGCGAACTGATTGCCGATTTCCTGACGGACCATTTTACGCAAATTGTCGATTACGATTTCACCGCCAACGTTGAGACGGAATTTGACAAAATTGCCGGTGCTAATCTGGAAAAAAGCACAATGCTGCACGGATTTTACACGCCTTTCCATAAATTAATCGAGCAATCTGGCGGGATCGACCGAAGTAAAGTCGGTGCTAATCGCGAAGTGGGAATTGACCCGAAGACGAATAAACCGATTATCGCGCGATTTGGGCGATTCGGTCCAATGTTACAGCTTGGCGAAACTGACGGCGACGAAAAGCCGCGTTTTGCGCCGCTGCCAAAGGGCACGAAAATTGAGACAGTTACTCTGGAGCAAGCACTGGAAATGTTCAAGTTGCCACGCATCGTCGGACAAACAGAGGACGGGCAAGATATTAAGGCGAATATTGGACGATTCGGTCCATACATTCAAGTTGGCAAATTGTTCGTTTCCATTAAGCCGGAAGATCCGCATAGCATTACTTTAGAAAAAGCGCGTGAACTTTACGCCGCCAAATTAGAAGCCGAAGCCGCTAAGAATATCGCCGAATTCCCGGATGGAGTTAAAGTTCTTAATGGACGATTCGGTCCATACATCACCAACGGCACTAAAAATGTCAAAATCCCTAAAGATACGGATCCGAAAACTATTACTCACGAAAAAGCTCTGGAGCTATTAAGCGCCACAACAGCGAAACCAACTCGCAAACGCGTAGTTAAAAAAGCCACCAAAACATCCACTAAAAAGAAATAGCGCTTTCCATACTATCCAATAATTCCGGATAATAAAAACTCTTCATATAATCTATTGCAAAAAACGTAAAATAAATGCTATAATTTATATCAGCAATTATGGCATTTATCTATTGACTTTTGTCAAATGCAATTGTATAATTAAAAACATATTTTCAATCAATATAACCTGTGGTGAGGCAGAGAGGATGTTTCTAGTAGCATGAGCGAGACAGCAAAAACCGAGCAAAGCGCCAAATTAAATTCTGTCGTCGATACTATTATTTCTAAGATTCCGCAAGAGCGCGAGAAGGAAATTATTTCTCGACGATTTGGTTTGTATGACCGAAAAGAAACGTTAGAGTTAATTGGCGATATGTTCGGCATTACTCGCGAGCGCGTTCGTCAGCTAGAAAAAGCAATCTTAACACGTCTACGTGCAGCTGTCGCCGAGGGAGAACTTCCTTCGGTTATTGCTATGGAAAAAGAAATCACTTCGAGTTTGTCTGAGATGGGACGAGTTGCGCGCATGCAGGATTTGGCGTCGCATTTCCTCGGTAAAGAAGCTACTGCAATTGACCGCGCTCGTGTGGCGTTTATTTCTGAGCTGGCAGAAAACATCACGATTGTTACAGAGAATGACGATTATTACCAAGCGGCAGCAATTGACACTCTCGGCAATGAAAAGCAAATCAGAGCACGAGTCGAAGAAGTTGTAAAGACCATCAAAAAACACGGCGAACCCGTTACCGCGGAAGAATTGCACAAAAAATTGGACTATGAACATCCTTCAAACATTGCAGCCTTGGCTACTGTTAGTAAGAAATTAGCCAGCTTAAACGATCAGTGGGGACTAGCCAAATGGCCAGCGGTCAACCCAAAGAACATTCGCGATAAAATCTACGTTGTTCTGGACACGAATGGCTCACCGATGCATTTTTCCGACATTGCCAAAGGAATTCGGGACAGCGAATTTAACCGCCGAAGCGTCACGACGCAGGCAATTCACAATGAACTTATTAAAGACAAGCGCTTTGTTCTGATCGGTCGCGGCATTTACGCGCTTGCCAGCTGGGGCTACAGCCGCGGAACTGTAGCAGATATCATTACCGATATTTTGAAGAATTCCGAAACTCCGCTTCACCGCGATGAAATCGTTCGTCAAGTCCTCGACAAACGACAAGTCAAGGAAACTACTATTCTATTAAACCTTCAATCAAAGCCACAATTCAAACGCGTCGCTAAAGCCACATACGTTTTTGAAGAAGCCGCTTAAGCTAAGTTGCAAACTTCTTTCAGAGGTGAGATAATTTACACATAATGCAGATTATTTCTTGGATCATCGGTACGTTATTACAATGGTACGTTTGGATGCCAATCGTGGCAGTCCTGATGTTTTTGACGTGGCGAAATTATCGGAAAATCGAAGACTTCACCCCAGTTGAGAGCGTACTTTTGATTCTGGAAATCCCACGCACCAACGACAAGCAAGAGCTTGCCGCCGAGCAGTTATTCGCTTCACTGCACGGAATTCTTCGCGACAATAAAGAATTGCGATTATCTGGCGGACACCAGGAGCATATCAGCTTTGAAATCGCCTCAGTCAATGGGCAAATTCGCTTTTACGTTTGGGTGCCAAAAACCTTGCAAAGTTTCGTCGAAGGACAGATCTATTCTCAATACCCAACCGTTCAAATTCACCAAGCCGACGAAGATTACACTGAGCACGAGCGTGACCACGAAGTTGCTTATTCGACAGAATTGACATTAACCACGGATGAGTTTCTCCCGATTCGCACCTTCCAAAACTTCGAGGTCGACCCGCTGGCAGGCATTACGGGCACGCTGGCGAAATTGGAAACCACTGGTGAGGAATTGTGGATTCAGGTACTGGTCAGACCGATCCCTGACGACTGGCAAAACGCCGCAGATCGATACATAAATAGTATAAAAAACGGACGAATGTTCTCCTTGCCAGGATTCGGCGGCAGCATGCAATGGCTAATCGGCGTACTTGGCGCGTTATGGCAACCACCAGAGCAGGGAGCAAATCAATCGACAGCCGTTGAGCTGTCAGATCGCGATAAAACTCGCATTTCTGAAGCAGAGAAAAAGGCCACAAAACTCGGCTACGAGGTAAAAATTCGCTTGGTTTATATGGGCGAAAGTCAGACAAACGCTAAGCTTCGCATGCAGGCACTCGTCGGCACATTTAAGCAGTTCAACTCGACAAATCTCAACGGATTTCACGCCGTCAAGGGCGCGTTTGGTAAAGAATTTATTGATAAATATCGCAAGCGTTCGTTCATTGGCGACGGCTTCATCTTAAACATAGAAGAATTGGCGTCAGTTTTTCATTTGCCGCACACCAACGTCGAGACGCCGAATATAGTCTGGGCAAGCTCCAAAACTGCAGAACCGCCGTCCAAATTGCCAGTCTTAACCGGAGAAGATGTCAACGATGACCAAATTTCTGCCTTTGGCGTCACCAACTTCCGCGGCATCAGCCACCAATTCGGCATGTTACGCTATGATCGCTCACGCCACGTTTACATAATCGGGCAAACGGGCGCCGGAAAAAGTGGACTATTAGAGCTCTTCGCCTTAAGCGATATTTTCCATAATCAAGGATATGCCATCATCGACCCGCACGGCGACTTCGCAATCAACAACATGAAATTTATCCCTGGCAGCCGATTGAACGACGTGATCTATTTCAATCCAGCCGACACCGCGTATCCTCTGGGATTCAACCCGCTGGAAGTCACGAACCCTAATCAGAAAACCAACATTTCGTCAGAGATCATCGGCGTTTTGAAGCGTATTTTCGGCGATTCGTGGGGGCCACGGCTTGAGTATATTTTGCGGTATACAATTCTGGCTTTGCTGGACCGACCAGAAGCGACGATGCTCGACATTACTCGCATGCTAACAGATAAGGAATTCCGAAAAGAAACGCTGACTTATTGCCAGGACACCGTGGTTTTGCAATTCTGGAATGTCGAATTTGCCAGCTGGAATGACAAGTTTGTCGCCGAGGCAATTGCGCCAGTCTTAAATAAAGTCGGAGCTTTCACTGCCAATCCAATCATCCGCAACATCATCGGACAGCCAAAATCCACATTCAATATTCGCCAGATTATGGATGAAGGAAAGATTCTAATTGTCAATCTGTCCAAAGGTCTTATCGGTGAAGATAATGCCGCCATACTCGGTTCGTTTTTGGTTACGAAAATTCAGCTTGCCGCCATGTCTCGAAGTGACATTCCTGACGTGCGCGACCGCCGCCCATTCTATCTTTACGTCGACGAGTTCCAGAACTTTGCCACCGATTCATTTGCGACTATTCTGTCTGAGGCTCGAAAATATGGCCTTAACTTGACCGTTGCCAATCAGTACATTTCCCAGATGAGCGACACGGTTCGCGATGCGGTTTTCGGCAACGTCGGCACCATGATTTCTTTCCGAGTTTCCGCTGACGATGCGCCGATTCTTGCCAAGCAATTCGAGCCGAACTTCGAGGCAATCGACCTACTTCAAATGCACAATCGTAATTTTGTTGTCAATATGGTTATCGGCGGCGAGAAAACTCCTGCGTTTTCTGCTCGCACACTGGAACTTCCGCCAAGCCAAGCCGACAACACGCCGCACATTATTGAACATTCGCGTCGCATGTATTCGCGAAACAGGGAAGATGTCGAGAAGGAAATTGATACCGCAATAAAACCTGTCCGCAACCAAAAAAAGCAGCCTGCCAAACCTCAGTCGCAGCCCGTAAGCAACGCTCCAGTGGTCAATAGCCAACCGGAAAAGCCGCAACCTGCAGCAAACGACGGCGAAGTTGTTCTGCAAATTCGCGGCAATGATAATGCACCTACAGAAACTGCAATCAACACAGTTACACCGCTAGCTTCAGCCACGCCAAAAAGACGACGCCGCCGACGGAAAAAGAGCACTACCGCCGCCTAAAAACTATTCGTATCGCCACTGGCGCATATCGGAATTGTAAACATCGGTAATTCGCGGAGAAACCAACGTAGAAGTCGGTCCAGATGGCACCGATACGGCGTTTTGTTTAGTCAGAAAGGTGAGTAGTTTCTGGTTTTGATATCGTAGGTTTTTCGGTAATGGCTGACTAGCCACAACCTCGACTCGCGGCGTAGACATCACAAAACCCCACTCACCAAATGATGGCACATTGATCGAAAACGCCGTCACATATCGCTCTGGATGAGACGATTTGACGGTGTTTGCCACCATATAAAAAGCGTGCGGAGAGAAAAATGAAGACGTCGCCTGTGTCACCATAACTCCGCGCTCCGTTAAAATATTGCCAATTTGACGATATAATTGCTCGGAATACAACTTGGCTAATTTTTCATTCGACGGATCCACCAGATCAATCAGCACGACATCATATTTATCCTTGGTAGAGAAGGCGAATTGGAAAGCGTCTTGATTGACAATAGAAACGCGCGGATCATGCAACGAGCGCTGATTTACATCGGTGAGAAGATGATTAGTTTTCGCCAGATTAGTCATCACCTCATCAATATCAACCAACGTAATATGCTCAACACTGGGATATTTCAAAACGTCCCGAGCCAACAAGCCATCGCCGCCGCCCATAATCAGCACACGCTTCGGATTGGCGACCGAAGACAGAGCAGAAGCGGACAGAGTTTCGTGATAACGCGCTTCGTCAAGGCTGGAAAACTGCAGATTGCGATTCAAAAACAACCTCGTGTCATTCTTATATCTAGTCAGGACAATTTTCTGATACGGCGTCTGCTGCTGCCACATCACCGGATCTTTATACGTTCGCTTGTCGATTCCGTGCTCAATTTCTGTCGCGAAAATAAAGAATCCCACCAGCAACATTGTCGCAATAACGCTAATTGTCATCACAATTTTCGACGCTTTCATTTGCTTAAGAATCAGAACCGCAACGCCAATATTCAAAGCCGCCACCAGATACGCACTGCGCATCAAACCAAGATACGGAAGCATAACGAGCGGGAATAATAGCGACGCAATTAGCGCCCCAAAATAATCGAGTGCTAAAATCTTGCTAAATAATTTCACCGAAGACTTGCACCCGAACTCCTGAAACATTTTCATTAAAAGCGGAATTTCCAGCCCGATACAAATACCAATTGCCAGACTTATGACGGCAAAAATTAGCCAATGCGAACGCGTAAAAACGAATCCCAAATACATCAGCATCACCGAATTTCCACCAATTAGCCCCAGAATAATTTCGTTCGTTGCGAAGCTGGTTGCTGGATGAAGCTTGATGTAATTGACCAGCAGCGAGCCAATTCCCATGCCGAACAGCGTCACGCCAGTTGCCAGACTAAAGCTCAAAATCGAATCACCCACCAAATATGACGCAGCCGCGCCTAAAATCAGCTCGTAAATAATTCCGCCAATTGCTACTAAAATCGCCGCCGCAAATAAAGCAATTTGCTCCCGTTTTTTCGTACTTGATCGTGACATTATAGCTCCTTTTATTTACCAAGCCCGCCGCTGCTGCCGCCGTAAACACTGCGCGATCCGCCGTGACCTCCGCCATTACTGCTGTCGGAATTGTTGTCAAAGATGAATGCAAACAAAATAATAGCGATAAATATGGCAATGACTATAATCGTCGTCCAGTCAATCGGCTTAATGGTCCTGCCGAACATTTCCTTCTGTTCTTTATCGCTCAGCTGAACCTTGCGGTAGGCATCATATTCGCGATTATTGTACTTCTCAATCGTAATCAACTGACGGTTTTTCGGCGCGCCAGTATCCCTCAAAGTAGCATACGCCATCAGTTCTTTCGGGAAAACTTGATACGTATTTTTACCCTTGATATTCATAATTTCACCAATTCCAACCTCGTCAACCACTACAACGTGATCCTTGCCGTCCTGTTCAGAAACGGTGAATGATTGACCTTTTTTCAATTGCGTTGGGTCAATTGCCTGGGTGAAACGAATCGGCTCGTACAAAGAAACGGTTTGATCGCTGTGATCATATTCCACCCAGCTATCATAATCAGCCAACCCTGTAATCTCCCACTCTTCCCAGTAGTAAAATCGCTTATCTTTCTTATCCCATTCCCGAAAAAGCAAACAGCCAACAACTCGCAAATTCGTCTTCTTGCCGGTCAAAATCTGGTTAATTTTAAGTCGCGCCTTGGTTCGTTTCATCTTACAATGTCATTTCTTTCATAATTATGTTTTCCGCGTCCAGCATCCGTGCAACCAACTCTTTTATTTGTTGCAATTTATCATCATCCAGCATTTTACAAGTTGTCATCGCTATATACGCCACGCCGCTTTCCGGCCACGTATGAATCGCGATGTGCGACTCCGACAAAAGCAGAGCGGCGCTAATTCCTTGCGGAGAAAATTGATGCGTTACCGATTCCAAAGAATGCAAGCCCGCCAATTCCGTAACATTTCTTAACATTTTCTGCAGCTCATCCGCATCATTAAGCAAAGCAGAATCAACTTCGCTCGCTTTTATGGTTATAGATTGTACCTCATATGCATACATATTATAGTAATTATATCACCCCTAGAGAGCGTCAGGAGTAAAGGTGAAACGCGGCTGCTCTTAGGGAATATCGGTATTTAGATTATTAGGGAATTATAGCGAAAGGCGATATTATTGATTTTTCAATGATGGTCGTAGTAATATAGCAGTGTAAGACAGCAGCGCCCCTCTTATGTTAGAGCAACGCGGGCTGTCTTATTTTATTTTGACTGATGTATTACCCTTAAACACCACCAGAACTGTATAATATTAGGAAACTGCTGACATCATAACAATATGTTGACCTACTCCGCCTCTTGAAGACGGCTGCATGAAGGCTCCTCATTTTCGAAGTGCCTTTTTTGGCGGCTTTGAAAAAAATAGTAAATATATTCCAAATACAAGCTTAATTGCCGAGTCAATATATGCTATCACCTCTAATGGGATATCGGTAAAAATGTATCCTACAAAAATATTAATGGCGCAAATAAGACCTAGATATATCATTGATTTTCCATGCACAAAATAATACAGGAAAAAATGTAGCGCGGTTGCCATCAGCGCTCCAAGCCAAATCAATCTCCAATTTTCAGTCGCAAAGAATGGCCCGCCCAGCAAAACCATTAAGATAAATAATAAAATAACGGCGTATAAAGATACTTTCTTTTGAAATTCACTCGAAGGGCCATCAGACAGCCTATTCAACACCTTTTTATTCATGTTGATTGAGAAAAAACTAATAACATATCCAATACTAAATATTTGCATATTTATTATTTGCTTTCCTCCTACTAAAGTAGCTATTGAAATAATCGCCGCTATTACAATTAGCCACAATCCACACGCTCTCTTATAATTGAATTCTAACTTTTCATCTTTATTATAATTTAAAAAAGCCATAAATATCTCCGATAAAATTATCACTCTTATTATATCACCACAACGATAAAGCCTAAAAATCGTAAGCATTTATTATCAACATATGATAAACTAATCTCATGGAAACGCTTATATCTATAGTTATAGTAGCCGCCGCAATTATTTTTCTGGCAATCAAAGCAAGGCAGGGGACCGACGGCGACACAAGCCCAATTAAAACCCCAATAAAGAAAGAATATGTATACATCAAAAAATCTTGTGCAATGACGCCAAGTGAATTATCGTTTTATAAAACACTACACGAAGCGGTAAACGGATGTGTAATTATACCTCAGGCTCATTTAAGTATGTTTTTGGATCACGAGATAAAAGGGCAAAGTTGGAAAGCAGCTTTCGCGAAAATAAACGGCAAATCTGTAGATTTTCTAATTTGCACCAATGATATGAAGCCCCTCATAGCTATTGAGCTTGATGATAGTACTCACAATCAGCCCGATCGGAAAACGCGCGATGATTTCGTCAATTCGATCATGACCAACACTAATATGCCCCTACTGCGATTTAAGGCGGGCGAATGGAACAGTGAAATAATTAAGCACAGAATCACCCAAGCTCTTTCGCAAAATTAGCAATTAAAAAAACAATAGAACAAAATACGAACTAATTATTAGTCATTTTTAAGCGTACATAAAGCCGAATCGGCTGAATATTTATATTGATAAATTTTGCGCAATACAAACATAAATTATAAATCCGAGCCAATGCAGATAAACCAATACACAACATAAAACGCACCAAGCCAGTAAAATAGGGCGGTTTATAAAATAGTAAACGACAAGTGGGTTGATTTGGTAAAGATGAGATAAATTTATCACGAAGAAAGACGATGGGAATAGTCGTGTTTTAGATATAGTTTTAATGTCGCACAATGTACCTTTTACGCAATAATAAATGCCGCACAAAGATGAATATACATATGTCTACATATATTCGCTAACACCTTAAAAACGAACTTTTTTCCAGTAATTCGACCAGGGGATTCTCTATTATACACAACCTCATAGAACATACCGTCTTTTATAAAAAATTACACCAACAAAATACGAACTTAAAAAAATATTTTTTTAATTCCAGCACTATACATGCCGGAGTGCTACATTGATATTTTTACATCAATATAAACTCTGAGTATGCGCGCCGTAAGCTCGTTAAGTTTTCCACAATGCATTTTATATTATTTGACATTTTTATATTTTTATTGCCCTACTCCCCTAGCTTATCATTTTGCGATTATTTGACTTTTGCATATTTTTATATTGTTATATATATTTTCTACGCCATACAGAAATAGAACAAAAAGAGAACTTACTCTATCCAGAAGAGAAGTTGACCACCCTACTTATAGAACGACCTCTGATCCACCCTGACGTCTATATACCCTGGCTTCGCGCCATTATTATCCAAATAACTCAAAGTAGCTATCGCCTGTTTAACCTGAGCTTGAGCAGACCTATCTACCGTCATACGAATCTGGGTTTCCCTGCCCTCGACCTTAAACCAGACTTGGCGTACAGTATTAGCTGGCAGAATAACCTCTGAAACATTCATTTTATGCTGCGAAAATTCAGACACAGCTTGACCAAGGAAGCTCAAGAATTGACGATTGATAACTTCTTGACCACCTCTAGTCGGTAGGCCACTCTCATCACGAACAGCAACCGTAGGCGCGGCAAAATAATTCCGTTCAAAAGTAACACCGCTATCATCAACAAAATAAATCTTATCCCCAGAAGACCACTGGGCCACCGGCTGCCTAAACGTCAACTTGACAGCTGATCGCGCTAGAAAATCTCCCTCCACGCGAATGTTTTTTACCTCAGGAGCTTTCTGTAAAAAGAATTGCTTTAGGTCATTATTATTGAGGAAGAACCGGAACCTCTCCGCTGGATGGGCGCTGTAATATTCATTAAGAACGCTCACGTATTTATTAGCGTTGCTGGAACTTTTTGCGTCGGGAGTTTGGATTGAAATATTGATTGTCAATTGGAACAAAAGAAATATCACAACAAGCAAACTCACCGCAGTCGCAAGCATTTTCCGCATTACACGGCGACGTTTTTTCACCAATTCGTGAGTCTCGAGCCTCTCAGAAGTCTCCAAAGGAGAGGACGTTTGGCGGCTATTAAGCGTCCTGTTCCGACGATACGATTGGGCGGGCAAATCATCGTAATTCTCGGTTCGACGACGCGCCGCGATTTCTCGACGACTCAGATTCTCGTCCGACTTTTTCTTAGAGAAGGGGAATTTCACTTTCGCCTACCCTGCCTTCGCACCGTAGTAAGAATAATCTTCGCCATATCTTTAGCCGCGTTTGGCTTGGCAAATTTACCGAAGTTATCGCCCAAACCTTTAAGAATTTTCTGAGATTTTAATACGCCAATTATTTTTCGTGCCAAGATTTGGTTGTCCTTATCCAACTCATCTTCGGAAACTATCAACGCCGCCAATGCGTCCTGATAAACCTTAGCGTTTTTCAATTGATGCCCGCCCGTCAAATGACCATTAGGGATGATGATTGTCGGTTTATGTAGCGCCGCCAATTCCAGAAGAGTGGTCGCCCCTGCCCTGGTCACGACTATATCCGCCGCCGCCAAAACTTCCGCCATTCCGTTGTGAACAAACGCCTGCAATCGCCAGCCTTCTCGCTCGTCGGTTTGCTCGAGAATTTCTTCATATTGCTGATTTCCCGATATCAAAAATACCGAAGCCTCAGCAAGCAGATTTTCCCTAATTGCTACAATCGCGGAATTAATTCGCCCGGCTCCGAGTCCACCGCCAGTAATAACAACTAGCGGTTTATTGACATTAAAGCCTAATTTTTCCTTCAATTCTTTCCTCTCAGCCTCAGAATATGGATGGAATTCTGGCGCAACTGGAATGCCAACATATGAAGCTTTTTCTGGTGGATAATTGTAATATTCAAGCGGCGCGCCCGTGGCGATAGCTTTTGCGAAGGGGCTCAGCAAGCGATTCGTCAAACCTGGATGCGCGTCAGAATCATGCAAAACCAACGGAATTCTTAATAGCCGAGCCGCATAGCCAACCGGCAGACAAACATATCCGCCCTTAATAAAAATAACGTCTGGACGCCACTTCATAAGCTTAAATAAACTCTGGAAAAATCCAATCATCACCTTAAAACCGTCGCGCAAATTTGGAAATAGAATTGACGGATGCAGATGAAATGAGATGCTTTTTCCGTGATATCGACGCAATTTTCCAGCAATAATCAAATCGACCGGAATATTTTCATCGAACTTAGCAAAAATACCGCGCGCGCTGGCGCCAAATTTTTTATCGCACCAAAAACGAAGCTCGTGATCACCAGTTTTCTGTAATTCTCTAAATACGGCTACCACTGGCGTAACGTGTCCGCCTGAGCCGCCGCCGACCGCTAAGATCTTGGCCACTTTCACCCTCCTCTAATGCTTTATGTGACGTATATTTGGAAATTTGAAAAACTAAACCGAGTGCTGCCGCGATAAATAACATACTTGTACCGCCATAACTTAATAATGGCAATGGAATTCCGGTAAGCGGCGCCAACCCTGTCATTGCGGCGATATTCAGTATCACGTGAGAAGCAATCCAGCCAAAAATTCCCGCCACAATTAGCCGCAACGTCACGTTCGGAAGTCTCGCGGCTACATGCAAAATCGACAATAATAATGCCGTAAATAGCGCCAATATAGCCATTAAGCCGACAAAGCCAAACGTTTCTCCCATGACGGCAAAAATTGAGTCGTTAGTCGCCTCTGGAAGATATCCTGTCGCCTGAACGCTTTTACCAATTCCAAGCCCCAGAAGCCCGCCAGAACCAATCGCAATCCTGGCCTGCTGGATGTGATAATTCTTATTCTCCTGACTGCTCGTCCCTTTGTGACTATCGCCTTGCACGAAAGTCATCACGCGCTCGATTCGGTGCGGCGACGTAAAAATCATCACCAAACCACAAAGCGCAACAATTGCCAGAATCTTCTTGAAAATCTTCCAATCAATTCCAGCCACCAAAATCATTGATAAAATAATCGCTATCAACGAAATTCCCGTTCCCAAGTCTTTTTGCAAAAACACAATCATCAGCAGCGACAAGCCGGAAATAATGCCCAGCGGAATGATAGTTTCTTGGATGTCGTTCAATTTTTCCTGTTGCGACCGCCGCCCTAAAAATCCCGCCAAAAATAATAGCACGCCATATTTGAGCAATTCTGATGGCTGGAAACTTCCCAGTACGCCCAATTGGAACCATCGATACGCACCGTTAGTTTCTTGCGCAAACGACAAATGAAGTACCGCGCCCGAGAGAAATAGTAAAATGCATAGCGCAAATCCAGCGTAGAGAATATACTTCGATCTCTCGCCAATAAACCATTTGTACGGCGTAAAGTAAAACGCAGAAAAAGCCACGACGGCAATAAATACGCTCGTCAGCTGCTTGCCAAAGAAATACGTATCGCTATAATTCGTGCCGTAAGCATAATTCATCACGTTGGCGCGTTGCGGCCCCAGCGCATACATAACAATCAGCCCAAGTAGCAACAAAAGCCCCATATAAAGCACAATCTGATACATCGGTCGATGGCTTCGAACCGGCTGAGCTATAGATTGACGATTTTTGGCGACCGAATTACGCAATATGACCTCCAGCAAGCGCCAGCATCACGCCGATAAACGCCATCACGCAGCCAATAACCCAAAAACGCATCGTCACCTTAGTTTCTGGCCAACCAATCGCCTCCAAGTGATGATGAATCGGCGCAGACAAGAAAATCTTTCTCTTAAACAGCTTCTTGCTGACGATTTGGGTCAAGCTTGATCCCGCCTCAATTACAAACAACAAGCCAATCACAGGAAGTAGGAGTAGAGAGTCGGTCAGCATTGCCACAACGCCCAAACACGCGCCATAAGCGAAACTTCCAACATCGCCCATGAAGAATCGAGCTGGATAAATATTGAACCACAAATAGCTCAAAAGTACACCAACAACAGTAAAGCAGAATCCCGCCAATATAACATGTTGTTGTAATAAAGCAATCACACCAAACGCCCCAAAGCTAATGCCAAGCAGCCCGCCTGCCAGCCCATCCATTCCGTCAGAAATATTAACAGCGTTACCGGTAGCCACCACCGCAAATGCAAACAGCGGAACTATCAACCAACCAATATTCACCTCGCCCACAAACGGCACATGGAAACTCGCCACGCCCAATTTGGCAAAGAAAAACCAACCAAGCACCACGCCAATCAGCGTAATCAGCGCAAACTTCACTGGGCTACGAAGCCCAGCCGCGCCGCCGCCCAAACCACGCAGATTGATGATATCGTCAATCAGCCCGACAATTCCGCCACCAACCAACGCCGCCAGAGGAAGCCAGGTCTGCGCTCGGTCTAAATTGAAGAAAATCGTCACCACGAAAATTGAAATTACACCAATCACCCCAGCCATCGTCGGGATGTTTCGCCGCAATTTTGCCGCTTGGAATTTGGCAAAAACCTTTAGCTTTTTCCCATCAGTGCTTTCCGACCTTTGGCGCTTCCAGAAGCGATATCGATAAGCGAAAAACGTATAAATTGGCGTTAAAAACATCGCTAGCAAAAACGCGCCGACACTCAGCAAAAATACGTGCGTCAATTCATTGGTCATTGTTTGTAAAGCTATTCCCATATTTATTCCTTTGGTGCTATTTTCATATAATCAATCATCCAGTTGGATATATCTGTAAAAATTGGTCCGGCATGAAGATTTCCCTGCAAATTAATCCCCTTGCCTGGAGCCGCTACACGTACCATTATGACATATTCGGTGCCATTTTTTCCACCGCCATAACCAATATATGTAGCAATCGTTTCCTTTTGAGTGTAAGCGCCATTAACCACCGCTTCAGAAGTACCAGTTTTTCCACCAATTTCATAGCCAGACTTGTCGCTCTTTGACAAGAATGAAGATCGGCGCGCCGTCGTTAGCATCGTTCGCATCTGCGATGACGTACCGCCGCTTACGGTTTGGCGAATGACTTTATTTTCCGACGATTTCAAATTGCCAGATTCGTCAATTGTACCAACGAGAATGGTTGGTTTGTAATATTGACCGCCGTTAACCAGCGATGAAAATCCAGCCGCGACTTGAACCATAGTCAAGTTCATACTTTGTCCGTAAGTCATAGCCGAATAACGAACCTCATTTCCTTCAGCGCTATCTGGCGGATAAATATAGCCCGAAGCCTCGCCCAGCTCAATTCCAGTTTTAGCGCCAAAGCCAAATTTATCGTGATAATATTCATACAAAGTCTGGCGAGCCGGCAAATTAATCTGAGAGCCATTTCCTAATTTTCGAATCGCGGTAATCGTACCGACGTTGAGCGAGTTATTGAATGCCCCCTGAATCGTCATTGGACCGCCCAAACCTCTCAAGACATTACACATCGTGCGGTCGGCAACCTTTATACAATCGGTATTATTATAAGTTGTAGACGGTGATACAACGCCCTTATCAATTGCCGTGGCAAAGCTAAAGGATTTGATAATCGATCCCGGCTCAAATGGCACCATCGACGCGCTGTCTACAAACACCGACCCATTTTTCTGCTTGGCAAAATCCGCCGGATTATAAGTCGGATAATTCGCCATTGCCAGAACTTGACCGTTTTTCGGATTCATAACAATCACACTTCCCTCGGTGGCGCCAGCTGCTTCGACTCCCTTTTTCAACGCCAATTCAGTCTGGCTTTGGATATTCCTATCCACCGTCAGTGCTAAATTGTCACCAGATTTCGCCTCGATTCGCATATTATTTTTTCCGACCGTCAAAGGTATATTCCTCACGTCAGTTACAGATTGTAATAGTCCGTCCCGACCCTTAAGCTGCTTATTCAAAGAGCCTTCGATGCCATATTGACCTTCGCCAGCCGCATTCACAAATCCAAGCACGTGTGCGCCCAGTTCGCCCTCAGGATAATTTCGAATAGAACTTTGTTGATATAGCACGCCCGCAAAGTTTTTCTTTTTCAATTTTTCCGCTTGAGTTCTGGTGATATTCTTCGCCAAAACTTCATAGCGTGACTTTTTATTATTGAGCCGTTCAGATACATTTTCCGTCATTTCGCCACCAGCAATTTCCCTCAAACTATCAACAAGCTGACTCCGCTCTTTATCGTCAATCGACTGCGGATCCGCAATCACCGTATAAACCGTCTGATTAAGCACCACAGGAACTGGCGTTTTCCCGTCCATCATATAAATTTTCCCGCGCTCCGCAGGAATGATAAATTGACGCTGCTGACTCGCTCGCGCTAATTCCGTATATTTGCCATATTGCAAAATCTGCAATTGAAATAATCGCAACACAAAAGCCGCCATCACTACCAGTAAAGCGATGGCTAACCAACCAGTTCTTGAACGAATAAGCCGCTGCATATTGCTTATCCTATTATATCACTATTGTGCGTAATGCGTTTCAGTTGTAGTCATAGCTGAAGCGACATTGCTATTCTTCGCCTTCTCTAACGCCGTCAAGCGTGCATTCTGTACTTCCAATTCTGACTTTTTTGCGCTTAGTTCGGTAATTTTTGTGTCCAGACTCTGAGCTTCATAGCCGTAAGCCGTAAGCCTGGTTGCCTGAGTAAGATAAATCAAGCCCAGTACTGTAATCATCAATGCAACTAGCACTGTATGAGCAACAGGACCAAGTTTGACCTGAGACTGAAAACGTGTAGAATTCTGATTTCGGCGCAATTGACCGTGTGAACGTCGTGAAGTAAATGTGGTGGTGTTTGTCATTTGTCTCTATCTTTTATGTTTATATTTGTATTTAACATAACAAACCAGCCCGCCCGTTAAAGACAGGCTGGTTTCTATAAGGTATATTCCGGAATACGCTTTAGTTTAGCCGCGGCGTACTGAAACAGTCTCTGCCTTGTCTGTATTCTGGAATTCTACTTTGATGTGGATTGGCATAATAGCCTCCTTCTTTTTGTTTTATTTTTTCACGGCGTATCGAAATTTTGCACTTCGACTACGCGGATTGTGAACATCTTCAGTTCCAGACACCGGTTTTTTCTCTGGAACAATCAGCTCAGCTTCATAGCCAGCCGTTGCTTGCTCCGAAAAATAACGCTTGATCAATCTGTCTTCCAAGCTATGAAAACTAATTATTCCTACTCGCCCGCCCTTATTAAGTAAGCGTGGCAAAAGTGGCAATAGTTCTTCAATCAGCTTAAGTTCGCGATTGACTTCAATGCGTAGCGCCTGAAAGGTACGAGTCGCAGGATGATGTTTCATGCTACCGCGACCAACGGTTTGCTTGATCAGGTCAGCCAGCTCAGTCGTTCCCTGAATTGGTCGAGCTTTGACAATTGCCTGCGCAATTCGCCTTGCTCTCCCGGGATTTTCTTCGCCGTAACGAATAATCAGCTGCGTCAAATCGTCAACCGAATACGAATTGACAATATCTGCCGCTGTAATTTCCGTCCGATTGTCCATCCGCATATCTAGCGGACCGTCAAATCTGAACGAAAAACCTCTCTCTGCTCTGTCAAGCTGCGGTGACGACACCCCCAAATCAGCCAAAATCACGTCAAACTTACGCCCCTGCTTGACCAAATCTTGCGCCGCGCTCACAAAATCTTTGTGAATTAAAGTTACGCCTTTTTCAGCCAAATCGCCCAATGTTTTAATCGCGTTTTCATCGCGATCTACTAACACTGAGTTCAAGTAATTATCCGTCCTATTTAAGAATGCCCTGGCATGGCCGCCATAGCCAGCCGTCAAATCGAGATACGACTCGCCTTCGACTGGCTGCAGCTTGCTAAGGGTTATCTCCAAAAGTACGGGAACATGAATCGGTTCGCTATCTTTTAGCTTTTCCGACTGTGGTGGATGTTCTTTAATACTCATCATTATTCCATTATACAGAAATAATGCTCGAGATCACCTAACTGGATATTTAATTCTGGCTTTTTTGTATTTGTGTTTTGTTTGTTTTTGTTGTCTTAGAGTGGAAATTTATTGATTGTCAGTAACAACCATGTTTTCCAAAGAGACTTATGTGTGAGGTGGAGTTTTTTTGGGAGGTGTTTGAAGAAGGTGCGTTGCCGTTTTTAATGTGGAGCAAATTGCCACATGCCATTTTCAAATACCCAGATAGTTGATCTCGAGAGGTTTCTAATTGTTAAAGTGCTTAGCTAATCTACTATTCCGCATTCTCGGCCGCTATTAGCCGAAAATATTCCCCTGCTCGCACAGCAACGACTTCTCTGTCAATTCCAGCGTAGTCGAGCAAATGCTGCTCAATCGTCACTCGTCCTTGTTTTTGGTCGAGCGCCGATGCGGTTTTACCTCGTCGGAATTTAACGTTCAGGTCGGCAACCCGCTCATCCAGAATACTTCCCGTTAGAGCGCTTTCCACTTCCCGATCCCATATTTGCCGTGGATATAAGTGGAGATATTTACCAAACCCGCGAGTTAGTACGACGCCTGATGCAAATTCTGCCCTGAGCTCAGCTGGAATTGTCAAGCGTCGCTTGTCGTCCAACTTACGCTCAAAGTAATCTGTCTGCACGTCGTCCTTCCTTCGTGGTAGATTAGTTGTTTTTTATAGTGGATGTTTGTTTTTGTTGGTGATTTTCCATCAACTTTCGTTCCACTGACTCCACTATACTACCCACAGCTACCCACTTGCAAGCCCTTTTTATGACTTTTTACCCATTTTTGCATCAAATAAAAACTTTTCCACATTTTTGTGGAAAAGCCTAGTGTTGGGTTGATGTAAGTCTACGCTATTTAATAGTTTTGGGCAATGGATTAGCATTTAAAGTTATTTCAGACCAAATTTCGACAGCTCACCCCTGTTATGATACAATGCAGATATGAAAAAAGCTATAATAGCCGCACATATTAAAAAACTCCTAGGATGGTTGTTAACCGCCCCTAAAATCACAATAATAGCCATACTCATTACTACGATAGGAGTGAATTGGTCATCGAATGCAGCAATACCCCATCAAGTAGCCACTAATACAATCTATACAGCACTAGGGGTCGGAGGGTTTGGTTTTATCTTATCTATAGTAAGAACAGTTAAAACAGAGAAAGGTAGACCACGTAGAATAAAAATACTTGGTACAATAATGATACCTATAATAGGAGCTGCAGCTTTAATAGGAAATCATCTCCCCATTTACATGTTTAATCAACAACAAGAAGAGCCTCAACAATTCCAAAATTTCGACATCAGACAAAAGCCCACGCAACCGGTAACCCAAGATCCCGAGTTGTTATCCGAGCTACAATACCTGGAAGCTACCTATGACTATCATAAATTAAATCTAATATACACAGATAATCCAGCCGCAGATTGCAAGTGGGACTTGGCAGATGGATGTTATTTTGACTTTCAAAAGACTATAAAAATGAAGAGAAATAACAACAAAACAGCCCTTAGGACGATCTTAGCTCACGAATATTTACACTACGCATGGTACGAAAATCACCTAGATACAGACAGCAGACTAGTGTCGGATCTCATAGCTCTATATGGTAGATACCCAGAATTTCGACAGCGAATAGCTGGCGTAGATGGTCATTATCAAGCTTCTGGAGGACTGTTACCTACAGAACTTTTTAGCTATGGATGTACGGAAATATCTGATGCAAAACTTGGTAGTTATATAGCAGGAAAGTGTAGACAATATATAAATATCAATAAATTACCCGCTCTATTCTAATACCTATCACCCCTGTATCTCTCAGCAGACTCCCTGCTCGCTTGTCTCAAAACCTCGTCAATCGCCAACGCATCAGGAGAAACTTCCAGCGCCCTACGGTTAATTCCATATAGATACAAATTGTCCAAATCTCGCACGCGACTCAAAGCCACATAACCCATACCTTCAACAAACGCCTTTCTCAGGTCAATCTTAGCCGCATCCAGCGTCATTCCCTGACTTTTGTGAACCGTTATCGCCCACGCCAAACGTAGCGGAACCTGAGAAATACTCGCTCGTTTGCGCTCTCCGTCTCGCAACTCCCAAGCATCCGGCACCATCGTCACCCGACGACCATCTCGAAACTCAACAACCGGATATTCCGTCAATGGCTCAAAATCAACCACCGTGCCGATACTTCCATTGGCATATAATTTTTGCGGCGAATTTTTAACCGCCATCACCAACGCACCCAGCTTAATCACCAGATTTTCTGGAGCCAAAACTGACCTTTGCAGATTCTCTACATAAATTTTCGAGCCCGTCGTCGTCTGTTGATACGAACGTTCTTCCCCTGGCAATTCCGCCAATTTTTGAATATTGATATCATCGACATCAACGTTTACAGTGTGCAGCTCTGTGATATCACCATCTGGCGGCTCAATTTCCGTGCGCGCCAGCAGCGCCTCAACGTGACGTCGCCTAACATCGCCAGTTCTTAGGGCGGTCAGAACCCCCAAAAGCTGCTCATCATTCTGACGATATTGTCGCTCCAAATATAAAACCGCCGGCTGAAGTTCTTGCCAAGCATCAGAATAAACCACAAAACCGCCGCCCTGCTCGTTCGGACGATTCACTGGCGGCAATTGGAAAAAGTCGCCGCTCATCACCAACTGAATGCCACCAAATGGCCGATCATTTTCCCTGACGGTTCGTAAAACTTTATCAATCATATCCAGCCGAAAATCGTGAAGCATTGAAATCTCGTCAATGATCAACACGTCAGTTTTGGAAATCACATCACGCCGCGTTTTTGACAATCGTTCAAAAAAATTGTTCGGCAAACGATCACTTACGCCAATACCACTCCAGCTGTGAATCGTATTACCACCAAGATGTGTCGCCGCCAGACCAGTTGTCGCTGTTACCGACACCTTTTTACCGCGTTTTCGCGCCTGCGCAATAAAAGTATTCAACAGGTAAGTTTTGCCCGTTCCAGCCGCACCAGTCAGCAACGCCGACCGACCGCTCAGCAGAATAGCCAACGCTAATTCTTGATCCATTTTAGCCTCGTGGCGGTTCGCCTTCTGGCTCGCCGAGCAGCTTCTTCGACTTAATTTCGTAACGCTTGCCCGTGATTTTACTCTCGATATAATCCTCGTTAATGAGATTTACAAACATGTCCAGATCATTGCCGTCCATGATAATAATCGCACCGTTATCATCGCTCATCAATTCCAATTGCATCTCATCAGCATAGTCCAAAACATCTTCCTGTTTAACCGCACCGATTTCCAATTTCTGCAATTTATTAATCGTCTTTTTGCGCTCCTTCACCAACGCATTAAGATCCATTCCCTCCGGAAAACTTAGCTTATATTCCTTCTCAATTTCCGCTACTTTTTTATCAGCAATCACCTGCTTTTTGTATTCATAGCCAAACATTCGCTCAAATTTTCCAGGATTAAACGCAAAAATATCTTTACCAACAATCAAAACTTGATTATCATCCGGAACCTTAAAACCAACCTCCGCATTAAACGAACCAAATTTGCCGTCAGAAAACTCCCAAGCCAACGCACTCTTCAGCGTCTGGCCTTGCTGAATCAACTTAACCGTGTAGAATGTCGCATCAGGATTATTCGGATCGGTAAATCGCGCCACAATTCCCTTCATACGCCTGAACTCGTGTTCAGTTTCCGAAAATTCTACGATGTCATGACGCTCATGTTCAATCAAATGAATCAGCGTTTCAGCTCGCCCAACCTTTTCCAGATCAGTCCTCAGTAGAACATTATCTTCCGATTCGCTCAATTCATAATCGCGAACGCTCAGTCCAGTGCCCGCACCCAAATTGACCTGATTGATATAATCAAACAAGAACAACGGTCTGAGCTGTTGCTCAACATCGCCTTTTATCGGCATAAAATATGGCGTGTAATTTTTGCTAAATAAGAACAGCTCTATCTGTAAATCATTCTTTTTTGCGTCATTTTGATTTGCCCACAAAAAAATATCAGTCGTTTCCCTCACTTCTTCCATTTTTCTAGTATAGCAATTTTTATAAGATGTCGCTAGCAGTTATTTTGTCAATCTCTCGCCTTCACGTGCTCGATTAGCCCACTCATCCGCTAGTTCATTCCCTTCATCGCCCTCATGACCGCGCACCCAACGCAAATCCGCTTGAGAGCTTGAATATAATTCGTACAATTCACGTACAATATCCAGATTTTTAATCTCGCCGCCCTTCTTCGTCCAGCCGCGCTTTTCCCAGCCCGGAGCCCACTTGGTAACTACGTTAATCCAAAATTCACTATCAGAATAAATCACGCACGGCGCACCATTAGCGTCTTTCAATGCTGCAATTAAAGCCTTGCCCTCCATGCGAATATTAGTGGTATCACCATCTTCCGATCCTAAAATATAAGGCTGAAGATCACGAATCACCGCGAAGCCGCCCGGACCAGGGTTTGGCGAAGCAGAGCCATCAGTATAGTAAGTTGTCATTAGTGTAATTATATACCAATGATAGCCCTTTTAGCCATCTTGCGACGCCTTTTCTCTAGCTTCCTGTAAGCACGTTTAAACTCACGTACACGCTTACGACTCTGATTTGTCAGATGCTTCTCTTTGGCGTCGTCGTCAGGACTATTAAAGTAGTCCTGTTTACGCTGCCAAATATCAATTACCTTCTCTGCTGTTTCATCACTCATATTGACCAAATCGCCGTAAATTTTCTGCAGCTTAAAGAAAAAGTGTGCCGCCTTTTTATCAGTACGAGCCACCAGACGAGCATCTGGCGTAGAAAATTGCATCTCAAACGGCGCATACGGGATTCTTCCATCGTCAGTTTCATAGAATCCCGTAATCTTCGCATCAGTAAATCCGCTGCTACTATCTTTAAAACTGAACATTTTCATGTCAACGCCTGGTATCTTATCGATAATTTTCTGGCGGATCTTCTCCTGAAAATCCGAAGAACCCTTAACAACAAAACATTCGCTTTTCCGTCCTGGAGCTGGATATGGAGTAATCTTACCGCTGTTAATAGCCTTAATCACGGCATAAGCATAGACATCAGCTAGCTGTTCGTTGTCTTGACAAATTACCGTCATACCATATAAGTCGATCGGATGGAATTCTCCTGAATCTTTCAGAGGCTGAGAACGTTTATCGTAATAACCTATGGTCTGTAGCAATTTTTTACAATACGAGCCGCGACCCTTACCTCGAGCCCTTACTTCCAACTCTGCCCCATTCGGGGTTTTTACAGTACCAGATCCAAAAAATGTACTATGTAAGGAATTAGTATTTACGGCAGGTTTCAGATCTGACTCCCCTAGCAACTCAGAAAACACGCCATTAAAGTTACCCATAGCAAAATCAAATCGTGTAGGATCGGTCGAATACCTGCTACCAAAATGCAACGACACAACCCTGTCCACCTCATTCATGATCGAATCGATATCATTACTCAAGGCATCTTTGCGGTATAAAGCATCGCCAATATTACGCCCCGTCATAACACCAATTTCATCTTTTAACTCAGACTCCAAGTTGTCTAGCCCAATAATACTACACACTGGAATTAAGAAATTTTCGGCAAATACTGCACATTTATACGCGAACGCGCTATGATAAGGGGCGATTTTTAAGTTAGATAAGGTTATGGCTCCAGCAATCATCGCAGTCTCCAAGCCTACACCTTCAGCTCCTTCGCCTTTTGTTGAGAATACATTTATCAAGTTATCAAGATGCGGTGCTGGAATTGACGGATTTTCAGCCCACGGACTCTTACCATAATCATCACCGTCCATGTCTAAATCGTCAGGAATTGTTTGATTGTCCTTAAGCTTTAGCGCTTTTCCTGCTAGCGAACCATCATCAATATCTTTCATGTACGACGAAAAAGCCTCTTGTAAGGCCTTATAGTCCTCAACTATACCTATAACAGTATCCTTGCTAATCTCTTCAGAGGCGCCATCTAGCGACCTCGTAATATATTCAGTACGTTGCCTACGACTTAAACCTTCCGGCATCCCGATAATAATCTCTGCAGCCAGTTTACGCGACGGAGTTAAGTGATCTCCGCTAAATGTTTCCACCAATCCCATGGCCAACTCTCCCCTTTCAAGAGAAAAGTCAACTTCGCCTTGATTTTGAAGATTGGTGTTATTGTCTAATGATTCTTTACTTTTCATAATGTAGCTTGTAAATTATATCACAAACTATAAATTTTTGCAATAGCTAGACGATAGCGGTTATCTACGCAAAATAAATCCGCATCAATTCGCGTGCTACCCTGTCGGCATCGTGACGAATCAAGCTACGCTGAGCTGCTAACGGATCGCTACTGGAGTTCGTATTAACCCACACGTCATCAGCAATCAAACGCTTGCCCGACGCATAATAATGCTTTTTCTTCAGCAATTCCTTATCCCACTCGACCAAATATTCGCCGTCGTGAGCATATTTCTTTATCAATTCCTCTGGCGGGCGATGATTATTGTAAAGCACATAATCCATATTCACCCCTGAAAATCGCTCAATTTCATCCGCAAAATCCGCCACGGTAAACCCATCAGTCTGCGTTGGTTTTGTGACCAAATTGCAAACATAGACTTTCTTCGCCTTCGTTTCAGCAAGCGCCCGAGTAACGCCTCGAACCAACAACGCTGGCGCCAAACTACCATACAAAAGCCCCGGCGCAATCACCACCAAATCGGCATCCAAAATCGCTTGACGAGCTCGCGGGTTAATCGTAGCTGGCGGTTTGAGCTCTAGCCACGGACGCTCGCCACGTGGAATCTTTAGCGACTCAGCCGCGTGTTGACCATCAACAACCGTGCCGTCTTTCAGTTTAATCGACATTGTCGTATCGTCCAGAGTAATCGGATAAACTCGACCATTGACGCCCAAAACTTCGCTAGCCAATTCCACTGCATCGGCAAAACTTCCTGTCATCTTTTCTAGCGCCGCCATGAATAAATTGCCAAACGCGTGACCTTTCATACTGCCCTCGCCGAACCGGTAATTGAACAAATCGCGAACTTTCGGCGAAGTGCTTAACGCCACCAGGCATTGCCTGACGTCACCCGCCGGCAACACGCCCAATTCATCGCGCAACACGCCAGTTGAGCCGCCATCGTCGACCATATTGACCAACGCTGTGATGCTGTGTGTATATTTTTTCAATCCAGAAAGCAGCGTGAAACTTCCCGTTCCGCCACCAATAACTACAACTTTTACCCCAAAATAATCATTATTCGAACCATTTGTCATGCTTGAATTATAGCACCTTGGAAAGCCTAAACCAACGTGCCTTTTGGCAACGCCCATTCCAAAAAGGGCTGCTGCTGACAATCAATCGCATTGATAATGTGCGTGGCAATTTTCGCAGGATCGTTGAAAAACATATAGTCAGCTGGAAGATCGCGCCCATTCCAAAACGGAGTTTTCATAGCGCCGGGCAAAAATAGCGCAACTCTAACTGGAAGTTTTTGTTCATCTGCCTGCATTCCCAAACTTCGCGCCAAACCCGCTTGAGCGTGCTTCGTCGCAACGTACACAGCTTCATCTGAGCGCGCTTTAACGCTACTTGTCGATCCGATAATCGTCAGTACAGACTTGCGATTTTGTGCTGACATCTTACGCCAAGCCCATTGAACCAGCGGCAACGCGCCTGAAAAATTAACTTCCGCCATACTGCGAACACTCGGCTGATCTTCAAAATTGCCGCGCCAGCCATATCCAGCCGCCCACACGAATTGATCAATATCATCACCGTTTAAAATCTGCTCGATTCGCGCCGACGCCGCTTCTACTTGATCTGAATAATAAACATCCAGAGGAAAACCTTCGCCGTGCTTCTGCGGATTATGAGTCTTGCCCAGAACCAACACACGCTCGCCACGCTCTCGCAGCTGCTTCGCCATTTCCAAACCGAGTCCACTCGTCCCACCAAGAATAATATGCATATGGTTATTATAACAATGGCAATATTAAATGTAAATTCCGTATCTAAGCCTCGGTCACACAATCTTTGGCCATTTTCTTATGTTCTCTCCACTCGCTGCCAAAATCCACATTACCATGGAAACGAGAAACGAACTCATCCACTTTATCCGAGGAAAAATGCTCAACATGAGATTTTCTAAGTTCGTCCAACGACAATCCTGCACAATGCAAAGCCACGGCTCCAACACGCAGAGCAATCCTAACAACTTCAATCTTTTGATTATCTTCAATAGAATCAGGGACAACAAGCTCGGTTGGTATTACTTTGCGCAAGAAAGAAATTCCACTATGCAACATCGGGTCAGCCATTAGCCAGCCGCTTACCTTCACCTCATCTTCAATCCCCAGACACTCTGAAATAGACACTCGCGCCATATTCTCACCAATTCCGCGAACCTTCTCTATTAAATTCCCATGACTACGAATATCACCCACTCTTCTGGCAAACACCATGGACGCATTCACAGTCCCATCTTCTTCCAAAGACCAATCGCCATTATAGACTCCAATCAAGCGCCGACTTTCGGCAGAGGAATAATTCTCTGAGCCATCACCAGAGTCAATAAATCTAATATCAAGAGATACGCCGCCTGTACTTTTTTCCATGCCTGATATTCTATACTATTTTATGGAAAAAGTCAATACTACTCTGTCGGCAAACTATTTACGCTACACAATTTCTGCCACTTCAAATGTACTTTATATCGAAGCGGCGCGCCCGACTCGCTCTCTTGGAGCCGCAACTCTTCAGGATTCATAAACATCACTTCGTCCGCATCAACGCCCGCTGAAAAATCAAAATTTTCCGTCCACACACGACAAGAAAAACAAATTTGGTTAGCGTCAATTCGCTCAATATAAATCTCGTCCGACGCGTCAAAAAGCTGATAGCGAAGATTGCCCTTATAGCCAACTTCTTCATACAATTCCCGCTTCAAAGCCGACTCAAAAGTCTCGCCATAATCCATTCCGCCGCCAGGAAGATCCCAAAGCGGTCGCCCGTCCTCTTTAACAACCAAAATCTGCCCAGCATCATTATAAATCAGAGCCTTTATGGAAATGCGATAGAGGTAATCGCGCTTGATAGCACCTTCTGAATCGTGTGTGATGAGTTGTCCTTTTATGGCGTTTGACATAATAGCAATTATATCACAATTATTTACTTTGTTTCTTGGAAACATCATCCTTAAAAAATGACCCGCTTTCAATAAACCAGCAAATCATTGTTGCAATAATTACCGCCTGTTGCGCCGCCTCAGCAGATAAACTAAATTCTCCGACTTCTTTAGAAGGGTGACGTCCCGGATTTGTCTTCTGGATCAGATCCATACCACTCCAGAACCAATTAGCAAACTGTTCGTTAACATTCAATTTGTCCTTGGGCTGCTTAGTGATAATATTTTGTAAATCATACGCGTCCCTTGCCCTACTGAAATAAAGGTGCGGATTCGCTTTTATGTCACCAAGAAGAGTGCCGTACACCTTGCTAGTAGCCTTCGTAAGCCCAAGATTTGAAGCAATATTCTCAATGGCTTTTTGTGCCGATACAACTGCATTTTCAGGATCGGGTTGACACTGAAAAGCTTGATTCCACGCCTTGGTCAGGAAATCGTTATCTAGATTTTGTGCAATTTTTGTAATTTCTGGATTGACTCGCTCGATAAGCCCAGATTCACTATTTCGATCTCGCAAGACCTTCCACTTACTGCCATTACTCAATAGGTTTTCTATTCCGTCCAGCAGGTCACCGCCGTATACGTCACCTAATTTACTCTTTGTCTCTAGTGTATTAGGCGCATAATCACGAATATATTTAATAGTAATATCTAACAAACGAAGTACTATATCTCCAGAACCGTTACTACAATTTTCCTCTAAAGACTCCAAAAAAATATACTCATTATGATAATTAACCGGACAATACTCAGGCAACATTATTCTCATACGGCGTTGAATAGTTTGAACAACATTATCATTCTTTACACTAAAAAAGATTAATGTAATATGTCTAATGATTGAATCTACAGACCACGGTGGAACATCATACATAACCTTCCAGCGTTCACGGTTATTATTCTCATATTCTTGAAGTGGTGATGCCATATCTATTGCCTACAACTCCCCAATTTTCATCCGCCTCTGTTCGGTCGTATCTCGCTCGCGAACAGTAACAGTGTCATCTTCCAGCGTTTGGAAGTCGATGACCACACAGTGCGGTGTACCAATTTCATCCTGACGGCGATAGCGCTTACCGATGTTGCCATTGTCGTCCCACATAACACGTCCAGGATTTTTCTTAGACAGGTTGGCGTAAATTTCACGCGCCTTCTCCACCAATTCTGGCTTATTCTTAAGTAGCGGTGAAACGGCAAATTTAACTGGCGCCAAATGTTCTGGAAGCGCCAAATAAACACGCTTACTGCCGTTCTGCTCGTCCTCGCGATACGCGCTCGACAAGACCGCCATCAGCGCCCGCTCGACGCCAAAACTCGGCTCAATCACGTGCGGCACAAATTTTTCATTCGTCCCCTTAATCGTATATTCCATACTCTTTCCGCTGACGCGCTGAATGTTCATCAGGTCAAAATCAGTCCGATACGCAATTCCCATCAGTTCTTCCTTGCCAATTGGAAAATCGTATTCAATGTCAATCGTTTTCTTACTGTAATGCGCCCTGTCTTCCGCCGGAACATCCAACTCGTGAATATTATCAGGATTTAATCCCAACGCCTCTAAAAACTCGTGCGTCAACTTCAACAATTCATCAAACGCTTCCTGCCATTTTTCTGGATTGACAAAATATTCAATCTCCATTTGCTCAAACTCTCGAGAGCGGAAAACAAAATCTCGCGGCGCAATTTCATTACGAAACGCCTTGCCCTGCTGAGCAATTCCAAACGGTAAGTCTGGATAAAAACTATCAACAACGTTCTTAAAATTGGTAAAAATTCCCTGAGCTGTTTCTGGGCGAAGATATGCAACGCTGTCTTCACTTTCGGTGGCGCCGACGCTCGTCTTAAACATCATATTGAACGTTCGCGATTTGCTTAGCGGATTTCCATCTGGACTTTTAATTCCTTTTTCTGCAATCACTTCGTCCATTTGCTCCATCGTCAAGCCGTCAACATCAATACCATTGTCCTTAAGAATGTGGTCAGTGCGATAACGCCGATGATTAACCGTATCTTCGCACAATGGGTCAACAAACGTATCCACATGCCCACTCGCCTTCCAAACTTTCGGATTCATCAAAATCGCCGCATCGACGCCATAGATATCATCACGCTCATCAACAAACATTCGCCACCATAAATTCATGATGTTTCGCTTCAATTGAACGCCCAGCGGACCGTAATCCCACGTTCCAGACAAACCGCCATAAACATCCGAACCCTGATAAATAAAACCGCGACGCTTACACAGGCTAATAATATCTTCCATTTTTGCTTGACTCATCAAAAAACCTTTCTCCATGTTGGCAACATGGCGATTCACATTATTACCCAAATTATACCATTTTACTGACAATTTTACACTGCCGCGTGTTGTCTGGCGGTCAACCAACAATCGTTTATAACCTCAGTTATTCCGCCGATTTGCGCTACATTCGCGAGCGGCTTTGCCTGAATCAGCCTCAGTAGCTTGATGGCGTCCGCACCCAAATCGCCCTGCTCCGCCAATCTCAAACCTTTTTCTGCGCTATCGTACATATATTTTTTATCAGGAAGTAGTGCTGCCGTCGTTACGTCCGTGCGAAGATTCAGCTCATCTCCCAGCAAACTCTCATATTGCAAATAAAACCACGTTTCAATCAATTTTTGGTTTATCGCAGGATTATTCAATTGCTCCAAAACTTGGCTCAGCACATAATACCACTCTGGTTCGTCAATATTTTCGCTCGCTGCAGAAACCAGCTTCATCGCCGAATATGCAAATTGCATCCGATCATAATCTTCCAAAATATGCCGATAAAAAGCCGACAATCGAGCGGAAGTTAATAGCCCCAAATCGCCCCGACCAGAGCGAATAACCACATCACAAATCGCGAATAATTCAATTCCGCCTGCCAATTTACTGCGCTCCCGACGCACGCCTTTTGCGATTACGCTGCGTCGACCTTTTGGCGTTAATAATTGCAAAACTCGGTCAGCTTCGGCGTAATTCGTTCGCCTCAGAACAATTGCTTTTACTCGCTCACTTTGCCCCGTCATTTAGAACCTCGCGAAAAATCGTCCGCGCCTCATTCGGACGCATCGATGTTTTATTCAAAATCGCCTTCACGCCAAGCGGACGCAAATCGTCCATTTTAACGTCAATATTCGTACAAACCACAATCGGCAAACTCGCCAAATCCGCGTACGACCGCAACTCATTCAACAAAGCAATCGCCGTTTCGCCAGCCAACAACATATCCAAAATTAAAGCGTCAGGTTGCCAATCGTCAATAATTTCAATCGCCTGACCACCAGAAACCACCACTCGATATTCCGCGCCAACATCCGCAGCAAACCTGCCCAGAATATCCGCCCAATTCTTATCGTCCTCAACAATTAACAACTTTTTCATATCAAGCTCAACTGCCGACTAATTGGCATTTCTACATAAAAAGTCAATCCATCACGGTGACGAATCAGACCAATCCGCCCGTTCATCGCCCGCGCAAATTGATTCGCCACGTAAATCCCCAGCCCGCTACTTTCCGGCCTTGTTCGTACAGTTTTTCGCGTTTCCATTTCATCAAGCAAAAGCCGATATTCCTTCAAACTCATCATCGGCCCAAAATCCCGCACGCTCATTCTCACGGCATCTTTTGTCGCCTTAACCGAAACCTTAACCTCCGATCCATCCTCCGTATACGCCAACGCGTTATTTAAGAAATTCGCTAAAATTCGCCCTAAAAGTGTTCGGTTCGCTAATATCAATTGACTATTTCTGCCGCTCTTAGGCCAGCTAACTTTTCGTCCATAAAACATTGCGTTGAACTTCGTTTCCATCGCTACTTGCTGACATAAAGCCAACGGGTTGACCGGCTCAAGCGGAAATAACGACGGCGTTAAATTGGCTGAATTTGCCAAATCGATCGTAAGCTGCAACGCCTGCTCAGAAGTCCTAATAATTCGTTGCTGAATCTGAGTTTTATCGGCAGAACTGGTTAAATCGTCGTCCAACAATAATGCCAATTGTCTAATCAAAGCCAACGGCGTTTTCAGCTCGTGTGCCGCAACCAGAACACTCGGCAATCCCCCAAAATCAGCATCACTCCACTCTTTACCTGCCATACAATTCTAGTATAGCAAATATGTATCGAGTTTTTCTATTCAGAGATTTTTACAGTGCTCAATATAGTCTGGAAATCTGGCTTAAACGTATCCGCGTCGGTTGAAAAACGAATAGTTTTATCGCGAACTTTCATCAAAACCACAGAGCCACGCAATTCTTTCTCAAACGTACCGTCAATTCGAGTCGCTGAGATTCCGTTAAACTCGGTACTACTTGAGGTTAATTCACCCTTCTTTAGTCGTGATTGATAATCATTCAGCACCGTATCCATATTCTTATTAATAATCTCTAGCCTCAGCGCAAATCGACTATTTTTATTAGTTGTCGAAGGAACTGAAACTGGATGAAGATATGCTTTATAATCACCCCTGTCGCTGCCGTCATTTGCTACATATACACTCCAAGTTTTTGGATACATAAACGACACTCGACCGTATTCAGCAGGACCGACAAATTCAATACGCGGGTTTTTTGCTTCTTCAGAAAATTTCTTCTGGTCTGATTCGGCTTGTTCGCTCTTCCCTTTAGCGACTTCAATTGCCACTTTACTATCAACACTGCTTTTTTCTCGGGAATATTGCATGTACGCCCAAATTGCCAAAGATCCAGCAATCAAAAACAATATCAGACAGCCGATTGTGCCGACCATCCAGCCATTAACTGAGCCACGCTCACTCTTATCTCTCGTCATCATATTGTAAAGTATAGCTTATGCTTTAATTGATGTAAAGATCCTACTCAGCGTTAAAATCCTCGCTAAGGACCTCGATATCATGTTGCATATCTTCCAGCGTGACAGTAATTTTTTTTGATAATTCTCTCGCCTCAATAAATCTCTGTTTCGCCTCATCCAGATTAAAATCATCGCCTTGAAACCACGCGATTCGCTCGTTCAATTCAGCCATCATTTGCTCAATTGTCATATCGTTGTTCACTATTCTCAATCCTCACTTTCATAATTATATCTTTTGTTGTAATCTCTACAATATTACCAATCTGTAAATCACCCTTGATCATTGCATAGCCACGACGCAGCGCCATTTCCGGATCATACTCAGCGATGACTTTTTGTTGCGACAATGTTGCATTTGCAGCCACATCCACACGGCTTGACCACTGTTTTAGTGCTTCTTTTTGCAACATTGTTGCATTAAGCGATTGTTCTTCGATAGCTCTACAAATTGAATCTTTCGCGTCAATTAGCCTGTAGTGTAAATACCTAACCACTTCTCGCTTATCAGGAAACAGCAATTGTGCGGCGTTACTCGGCGTAGCTGCACGAACGTCCGCCGCCAAATCGCATAAACTTTCATCAATTTCATGACCAATTCCAGTCATTGTCGGAATGCGGCTGCTCGCCACCGCGCGCACCAGTTTTTCATCGTTAAAACTCGCCAAATCTTCCGCACTACCACCGCCACGAATTAAAACAATCACATCTGGAGATTCTGACATTTGATTAAAATATGATATTGCTCGAACAGCTTGATCTGCAGCATTCGCACCCTGCACATTAACGTTGGCGACTACGAATTTCACACCACCCCAACGCTCACTGGAAATCTTCATAAAGTCCGCATATCCTGCCGCTTTTGTACTGGAAATAATAGCCACCCTCTGAGGATATTGCGGTAATGAACGCTTTCTTTCAGAATTGAACAAACCCTCAACTGTCAATTTTTGTTTCAAAAGCTCAAAACTTCGCTTCAAACTTCCCTTGCCTAATGGGCGAATCTCTTGAACATTCAAACTAAAGGCGCCATTATTCCTAAGCGCCGGCATTGCCCGAACAACAACCTTCATCCCATCTTCAATTGGCGTACGTAAATTGCTAAAACCAACAAAACACCGGACCAGCCCGTCGTCATCTTTCAGATCGAAAAAAGCGTATTTCGGAGGATAAGACTTGAAACTAGAAACCTCGCCCTCAACTTCAACCATTCCAGCAAAAGCCACGTCAAAAGTTTGATTGACAACTGCTATGAAATTGCTAACACTAAACCTGGGAATCATCTGGCTTGCCGTATTTAATCAGTGCATGTTGATAGAAAATATAGCCAAAGATAATCGTGCCAGTAAGTAAAATTGCTCGCGTCAAAATTATTCCAGCAATCGCCAAATCCGGCGGAGTGCCTGCCATACTTAAGAAAATAATCATAATAGTTTCATAAACGCCGGTTCCGCCGGGAGTAAACACGACAATCGCTGCCAATCCCGCCACGCCATATCCAACCATCAAAATCGCCGGATTAACAAAAACACCCAACGACAGAAACGCCACAGCAAACATCGCCACGTCAAAAACAGTGTAGACAGTTCCCCAAATCATCGGTTTTATTAGAAGCTTCGGATGATTGGATAAATCTTGAAAATCGTCCTGCATATCAACAAAAAACTCTTCGACTTTCTTCGACTTCATCACTCGTCGCTTCTTGCCCAAGGTTGCAATTTTTACCAACGTATTGATGAATTTAGACAATTTAGCAGCAGTCATTTGCATACGTCGCTTTGACGAAAACACGAAAATCAGACCAAACGTCAGCGCCAAAACCACGATAATCAACAAGAAACTAGCGGCAACGATATAACGATTAACCTTACCGTCAATAGCCAGCGCCAGCACGGCAATCACCAACAAAACCAAAAGCGACAAAAATCCCGTAACGTAACGAATCACCTGCGCGAATGTCGAACGCGCCGAACTCACGCCGAGCTTATGCATTCGCCACGTCGTATACGAGATACCACTAACTCCGCCCGACGGAAAAATGTGATTGACCAAATTAAGCTCCAGCGCAATCCTCGTCTGCTCCAGCCTGGAAATATGATGAATCAGATTCTTCTCTCTTAAATATGAGAAAATCATCTCGCCGCCAGCGAAGTACACGATAATCTGAAACGGCAATAACAAAAACAATAGCCATAAATCCGCATGCAAAAACAGATTCCACGCCTTCACGAGCTCATGCCGAGATAGAAAAATTATTATCGCCAAAACCACCAACGTCAAAACACTCATAATGGCTCGTGGCGATTTCAACAATTGCAACACCTTCGGTAACATAACCTTCATTATACCACGATAAATGTTATAATTACGACATGTTTATAGCTATTCTTGGCCGTCAACCAGAAATCTCTATCGCTGAATTAGAGGCGGTTTACGGCACTCAAAGCGTCCAAAAAATCTCCAACCAAGCCGCTACGGTTAATTGCGACAATTTATCAATTGACAATCTCGGCGGAACAATTAAATGCGGACAAGTCATCACGAAGATAAAATCGCAAAAATCAGACCGCAATACCCTGCTCCAAGCCTCAAAAATTATTGTTGAAAAATACACGAAAAAACTTTCACATAGCCAGAAAAAAATAACGCTTGGAATAAGTTTTTATGGCAATAAAACAGATCCGAGGAACATCCAAAAAATCGGAATTATCTTAAAAAACAACTTGAAAAAATCTGGCGTTAGTTTGCGTCTAATTCCTAATAAAACCGCCGCATTGTCCACTGCGACATCTCACAATAATAAACTCGGCAAGTCTGAGTCGAAAATTGAAATTATTATAGCTAAGAACGTATATGGAGATTTGATAATCGCTGAAAGTCGTGGCACGCAAAATATCAATTCGTATACTCAGCGCGACCGTGGACGACCAAAGCGCGATGCCTTCGTGGGAATGCTTCCGCCCAAGCTTGCACAAATTATGATTAACCTATCTGGCGCAAAACCTAACAATTACCTCTGGGATCCGTTCTGTGGCACAGGAACGGTACTGCAAGAAGCTGCGCTTATCGGCGTGAATGCTTATGGCAGCGATTTGAGCGATAAGATGATCTCTTACACAACCGAAAATATGAGCTGGGTGGAAAAAACTTTTTCAACAAACACTTTCTGGCAAGCACCTCAGGCCGACGCTACCTCTGTAAAATTGACAAATGAACAGAAGGAGCGGATTTCTCGAATTGTTTGCGAAACGTATTTGGGTCAGCCATTTTCTGCGCCACCTAGCCCAGAAAAACTTCACGAAGTAGTCGGAAATTGTAATCACATAATTAGCGATTTTCTGCAAAATATCCGCTTGCAAATCCGTCCAGATACAACGCTTTGCATAGCCGTTCCAGCGTGGCAAAATCACGAAGGTAAATTTACTCACTTGCCTCTGATAAAAAACCTTAAAAAACTTGGATATCAGCAAATTATCGATAAAAACCTCTTATATTACCGCGAAGATCAAGTCGTTGCCAGAGAAATATTGGTATTAAAACCCGCAGATATAGCCAAAACCGCTTGACAACTGGCTTTATTTTCGATAAACTAGAACAGATTGTTTTATAGAAACTATAAGGAGTAAAGAATGTCGAAGGTTAAAGCTGGTGGTTCTAGTAAGAATATCCACAACAATGCTGGTCAACGTCTTGGCGTTAAGCGATTTGGCGGTCAAAAAGTTTCCGCTGGAGAAGTTCTAGTTCGCCAAACTGGTGCCACAAAGATCGCTGGTGACGGTACATACGTTAGCCGCAATTTCACCATCCACGCTGCAAAAGATGGCGTAGTTGGCTTTAAGTCAGTTAAGAAAACCAAGTTTACCGGCAAATCAGAACGCCGAACGCAAGTTGTTGTTCTTTAATCGGTAAAAAATTTTGCTTAAAATAACTCCGTTTGTGCGGAGTTATTTTAATATCAATCACCTCTTTTGATGATATCCCTCACTCTTAATTCCCTCAATACCACCTACGATACCCCGACGGTATTCACTAGCTGTCGACAAATCACTAATAATTTCACCAATCACCTGAGATATATTACTTTTATAGCCGTCGGCTCCCCATCTGTCATTCTGCCACCCCTCAATATAACGTCTTATTCTTATTAATTTATTCAACAAACCATTAGTTACTTCACCCAGAACTGTATTATTCACGCCCATCTGATCTACGTGCTCAGTTAGCTTAACCAGACGCCTACGCTCGTCATCATTTTTAATCTTCTTTTTTAAGTCTTCCAGGATGTCATTTATGTTATTCTTAAATTTATTCGCATCCTCAGCCCTAGAATCTTCAAGATTTCTAATTCTATCCGGCTCAGATGTTATCATCTCTGAGACCACAGGATCATTCATTGCTGCTGTTGGATTATATTTAATTAGCCCCCTAAACCGATCCAGCTCTCCAGTTATATATTGAACCTTTGCAAAAAACTTACCATTATTCTCTTTGGTGTCTTTTTCAAAATCATTCATCACAGATTTAAAGTCCTCAGGTAATATGTCTGTATTGGCTTCATTCGTCTCCATCGACTTTTCAACCACTGGGTTTTCAACCGATTTAGCTGCTGGCAAGTCTACTAAATCAGCGCTTGCCCTATCCGCCTCTACCGGCTTTTTAACTGGTTCGGTTGCCACCAAATCCGCTGGGTTAGCACCTACCTTATCTGCCTCCACTGGCTTTTTAATTCCAATAGCCCTAACCGCTGGAAAATCTACTGAGTCATTGACTTTAATTGCCCCAATCGACTCCATAATTTCTTTAGTCATCACCAAAGCTGATGAATTAGCACCAACCTCATTCGTTTTCACTGGCGAAACTTCGACAGTCTTAACGGCTAGATTCCCCATTGCAGGACTAACTTCATCCACTAAAGACTTCTCATGATCAGAGGTATTATCTTCAACCAAGCTATTACTTGGGGTTTCTGCGCCTGAGTCTGAGCCTACCCCTGGAGCCAAAGACTCAATCCTCATACTATCCGGATGTTTCTGCCGCCAAATCTGCTTAGCTTCTTCAATCATTTCCTTAGGAGTTTTTCCATAAAGATACTTAATATAATCTTCGTTTAGACCCTGAATGTCCTCCAACGGCACAAACTCAGTTTTAATATCAGTTCCAACCAGTTTATATGCTTCCATAAGCAGCTTAATCGGACCAATACCCTCCTCAGAATCAGTGTCACACACGACCGACATACCAATAGGATTCCAACCTCTGTCATACTCAACGCCCTCTCCGTCTTGACCACTGCGAATAACAGTTAGTGGACGCCTTGCATCATCTGGATCAACATCGACATGAAAAGTTGCAACTACATAGTCTTCCAATGTTTTCGGTTCTTGTTCGTGATTTCGTGTTGGTTTTTGGGGATTTTCCATATGTTTATTTTATATCAAAAAATAATAAAAAAGTCAACCCCCCGTAGAGGCTGACTTCTTTTACTCAGCTTAGCTTCTATTGAATACCCAAATGATGTTTTACGCGAGCCACAACGTCGCCAATTACAACCTGAGATTTCACCAAATAATCATCAACACCCAGACTCTCAGCACGCTCCTTGTCCTTCGGCTGACTAAGCGCCGTCAACATAATAATCCTCACGTTAGCAGTTTCTGGCGTATTACGAAGAATATCCAAGACATCAAAGCCGCTAATCTTTGGCATCATCACATCCAAAAGAATCAAATCTGGACGGTATTCAACAGTGGCAGACAGAGCGTCTTCTCCATTATTGGCTTCCCTAACATCAAATCCCTCAATCTCTAGTCGCGACCTATAAACCGCAGACAGAGCCATATCATCCTCAACTAGTAAAATCTTCTTTTTTTGTCCGTTCATACTATCTCCATTTTATGTTGTCCAGCCTAAAAACACAAGCTTTATAACGACTTCGCCTTATCCATCTGCGGATCTACGTTATTATTGACATCGTCCGACGAAAGATCAACTTTTACATCAGGTTCTATACCAGTTTTATCTATATTTTTGCCCTTTGGCGTGTACCATCTGGCTTCCGTAACCTTCATTTGCGACCCGCCAGGCAGCCCAAGCACGATCTGCACGCTTCCCTTGCCGTAACTCTTCTGTCCAACCAGCGTGGCTTTTCCGTATTCACGAAGCGCCCCAGCCGTAATCTCGCTAGCACTGGCACTGTTGCCGTTAATAAGCACCACTGTCTTCATATTGCCCAGAATTGGTGTTCCAGTTGTACGCAGCGTTTTAACTATTTCAGAGCCACGACGCTCGGTCATAGCTATTTGATTGTCCAGCCAAATACCCAATAGCCCTTGAGCAGCCCCAACCGTTCCGCCCGGGTTGTTTCGCAGATCCAAAATCACCTTCTTAACGCCTTTTTCAACAAATTCCGAAGTGTATTTTCTGGACAAGCTTACTGTATCATCGCCGAATCGATTAACTTTCAAAATACCAATTTCTCCATCAATTTCCGACTCCACTGCCGGAGAAACTATATTCTGACGCACAACCGACACTTCACGCGTTTGACCACCGCTTAATAACGTCAACTTAACGGACGTACCAACTTCTCCGCGAATTTTACTCACAACTTTTTCCACCGACCAGTCAGAAGAAACTTCATCATTCACTTTAACAATCGCCTCACCAGCCTTAATTCCAGCCTTCTGAGCTGGACTGTTTTCCAGAGGTTTTATGATAGTCGGCTTATTATTTCTAAGACCAATCTCCGCACCAATTCCACCACCAATTTGACCACTTAATGACTTGTCAAACTCCTTCGTCTCGTCAGGATCCATATACGCCGTATGAGGATCGCCAGCCGCTTCAACCAGCCCGCGATTGGCGCCATAAATCAACTTTTGAGTATCCAATTTTCCGTCATAATTAGCAATCAGCTCTTGATATGTTTTTTGAACGCTAGATAAGTCAATCGTCTTATTTGAAGTTCTAACGCCAAATACCGACGCCACATTAGCAAACAGTGCATCGGAGCGAGCCCCCGCCACAAAACTAACAATAGCCACAATAACAAGCGTCAAAAACCAACTTAATTGCTGTCTTTTCTCTCCCGTAACCATATGCTTATTATACTACAAAACGCCCGTTTAACACGAGCGTTTTATGTAGTAATTTAAGCCGATTAGAAGTAAACGTATGTCAATCCTGAAGCTGAGCGTGTGTAATGCCTATATAAACCGTCCCAGGCAAAGTTGTAGTCACTAACAGTAATGGTTCCATCGCCATTGACAGATTCAACATACATAACGTGTCCGTAATATCCAATATTCATCACGGCTGCCGCGCCAGCTTTTGGCGTTGAGCCGCTAGAAATACCATAGCGCGCTGCAGTTGACGGCCACTGATTTGCGTTGCCTGCGCCACCAAAATGCGGAACATATCGTCCAGTACTATGAATTTTCCAAGCCACGTAGCTCACGCATTCACGCGTGTATAGCCCCCATGGATCGACATAAGCGTCAAGTGGAGCGCTCGCCCAGGCGCCAGGATAACCGCCGCCGCCAGGTACGCCGCCCGGAATAGAGACATTGCTACCACCAAGAGCTCGTCGGTTGGCTGCAGCCTGCTCTTCTCGGAGCTTCGCTACCTCAGAATTGCGCTTCTGAGCCAGCGCCGCATAGTTATTTTGGTCATTTTTCGTATCAGTAATCAGTTTCGCCTTCTCAGATTGTTTAGCAGCCATCGCATTGCGCTGCAATTCTTGGTCGCGAAGCGTATTCTCGACAGACTTCTTATTCTCTTCCAGCTTTTTCTGCAAAGACTTAATTTCTTTAATCTTATCATTCAATGAAGTTTTCAAAGAATTACGCTGTTCTTGCTTGTCAATGTAATCGCTAATATTTTTTGAGCTAGCAAGCATCTCCAGTGGCGAAATCTGATCATCAACATACAAATCCGCCAAAATTCGCCCCATCGCTTTACGATTGTGCTTAATTAGCTCTTCGTTCTTTTTTATCTGATCATTAAGGCTATTAATCTTCTTTTGGCTATCAGAAATCTGCGCTTGAATAGCTGATATTTGTCCGTTTATCTTATCAAGTTCCGCTTGCAAACTATCAGCCATCTCACCCAAGCGCGAAGCCTCAGAATTATAGTTGTCTGCTTCTTGTTGTTTTGCCTGAATTTCGGCGTTATAGTCGCGAGCTAACACGTGTGATGCCAAGCCAAAAATGCCCGATCCAGCGAGCAATGCAGACATCGCCACCAGAGACGCTCTGCTGACTAATGATGCCGAAACTGGTGTGGTGGACCGTAGTTTCATACGTCTATGTTAGCATAAGCGTAATCAGTATGTCAAGAACTTTACAGCTTAAGATATTTGCGAGTTGCCACCCAAGATGACGCCACGCCAATTGCCGCGCCGACCAGAATCATGCTCAAGAAAACCAGTACGCCGTACATTTTTAGATGATTCAAAAGATTATCGATAGGAATGCCGTATTTTACCATCGGATCATGTGCAAGAATTAACAGCCCGTACCCAACCACCGTTGCGATAATTGCCGCGATAAATCCGTACATTATAGCCTCAACGATAAACGGACCTCTGATGAAACTGCGTTCTGCGCCAATCAACTTCATCATCTCAATCTCGTCCTTGCGGTTGAAAATTGCCATACGAATAGTATTAAAGACCACAAGCGATGAAATCACCACGAAAACAACTGTAGCGATTGACCCGCCAATACTCGCCAATCTCACCCAACTACCAACTGTTTTAATAGCTTGCTGGCGCTCACCTGAGAATGATGGTTCCCTGTTAGGATCTTTGTACTTTTTATACAGATCATCTGTTTTAACAAAATTATTTAATGACTGCTGGTTGTTCAATTCTTTCACAGAAACACGAAGCGTTGCCGACATCTCATTACTAGACTCACGAATCGCCTCAAGTGTGTCTGGATTGTCCTTATATTGCTCGGCTTGCTTTTCACGCGCTTCTTCCGCGGAAATATACTTAACGCTATCGACATTATCTAATTTTTCAATTCGAGATTTAATCGTTTTAATCGTTTTTTCTGGCGTGTCGCCCTTTAAGTAAATTGACATATCGGCACGCTTGGAGACATTTGAAACGGTATCAACCAAAACCTGACGCGCTGATAATGTTATAAACACGATAATCAACGTGACGCTCATCACCGCGGTCGCAGCAATTGTCAGCCAGGCGTTACGACTAAAGTTATTGATACCATATCGGCACATTCTAACAAACGTCAACCAACCTCGTCGACGCTGACGTATACGAATAGTTTCTTTGTTCTTGTTGGATTTACTAGCTGATTTCATTACTGTTTATAACTCCCTCTCGCCTGATCAGAGGTGATTTTACCATGATCAATTGTAATAACGCGCCGCTTCAATTTATTAACAATCTCCACGTTGTGAGTCGTCAAAATAACCGTCGTGCCATACTTGTTAATCTTTTCCAGCAAACGAACAATATCCCAGCTGTGCTTCGGGTCCAAGTTTCCAGTCGGCTCATCGGCAATCAGAATCTTCGGCTGACGCACCACCGCACGCGCAATCGCTACACGCTGGCGCTCACCGCCAGAAAGCTGATGAGGAAAATGCTTTTCCTTCCCCTTAAGACCAACCAACTCGATCACCTTCGGCACAGTTGCCTTAATTTCTCGATTTGTCATTCCAGCAATTTCCAGCGCAAACGCCACATTTTCAAACACCGTTCGATTCGGAAGCAACTTAAAATCCTGAAAAACCACGCCAATTTTCCGACGCAACAGCGGAATATGTTTATCCTTCAAATTGTCATAATCAATTCCGCCAACCACAATTTTTCCAGAGCTCGGCTTTTCTTCGCGAGTCAAAAGCTTCAAAAGTGTCGATTTGCCAGCACCCGACGTACCGACAATAATCACAAATTCACCAGCACCAACATGAATGCTTGCTCGATTCAGCGCCGGCTTGTTACTTTTTCCGTAGTTCTTCGTTACCCTATCTAACAGAATCATTACTAGTATTATACCATAAGCTAAATATTTTTAGAATTAGCATTTTGTTCTAAATATGCCGTGATAAATTCGTCAATATCGCCATCCAGAACACCCTGAGCATTGCGGTTTTCATGCTTTGTGCGCGTATCTTTAACTAGTGTATATGGATGTAAAACGTAATTTCTAATTTGGCTGCCCCAATTTGCTGATTCGCCAGCCCTAAGATCAGACAGAGTTTCGGCGTGTTGCTCTAATTTCATCGCTAGCAATTTTGACCGCAGAATCTTCAACGCCGTTTCTTTATTCTGAATCTGTGAACGCTCATTCTGAATAGCCACCGTAATCCCTGTCGGCTCATGCGTCACCCGAACCGCCGAATCCGTCGTATTCACACCTTGACCGCCCTTGCCACCCGAACGATAGACATCAATTCTTAAATCATTCGGGTCAATTGATATTTCATCGGGCGCGTCAATTTTCGGCAAAACCTCGACAAGCGCAAAACTAGTCTGGCGCAAATTGTCGGCGTTAAACGGACTTAATCTCACCAAACGATGCACGCCATTTTCCGACCGCAATTTTCCATAAGCAAAAGATCCAGAAATCTCCAAAACGACCGTTTTAATTCCAGCGTCATCATTTGTCGAGCGTTCCAGCGTATCAACTTTCATTCCAGATTTTTCCGCCCAACGCAAATACATTCTCTCCAACATCGCCGCAAAATCCTGAGCGTCCAGTCCGCCAACTCCAGCAGAAATACGCATAATTGCCGAACGGTTGTCATATTCGCCAGAGAATAGCAAATCGGTTTTATGTCTATCAAAACTCTTCTCAATTGCCGCAACTTGCGCTTGGAATTCTGGCAACAAATCGTCATCACCAAGCTCCATCAGCTCCACCATATCGCCAACCTGCACCGTCAAAGTCTGCCAAGGCTCGACGGTCTGACGAAGGCTGGCGGCTTGTTTCGTTAATTCTTGGGCGTAATCAGGATTATTCCAAATTTCCGGCTGATTCAATTGATCATCCAGCTCCGCCAATTTCTGCTCCAAATCAGAAAACTTCAGCGCTTTTTTAGCCTGTTCAATTTCTTTTTCTAACTCACCAATTTTCTTTTTTAGCGGTTGCATATATTTTATTGTACCATTTTTCAGCACCCAATTCTCTGTTAAAATAAAAAGATGGATAAAGATATTGAGAAAATTCTATTTACGAACGAAGAAATAAAAACGGCAGTTCAGAAACTTGGGAAAAAATTGACCGAGGATTATCACGATAAAAATCCTGTCATCGTGGGTATTTTACGCGGCGCGGCACCGTTTATGATCGACTTGATACAAGCGATGGATTGCTATATGGAAATTGATTTCATGGCAGTCTCCAGCTACGGCGACGACACAAAATCTTCTGGATCTGTAAAAATCATCAAAGATTTGGATACCGATGTGACGAATAGGCACGTGTTAATAGTTGAGGACATAATTGACAGCGGTCGAACCGCCCAGGCGCTAAGAGAATTATTTGCCGCAAAAAATGCTGCGTCGGTAAAAATATGCTCGCTATTAGACAAACCAGCACGGCGCGAAGTTGACGCAAAAGCCGATTACGTCGGCATCGATACGCCGAATGAATTTGTCGTTGGCTACGGTCTGGATTTTCGCCAGCAATATCGCAACTTGCCGTACATCGGCGTCTTAAAACCAGAAGTCTATCAAGATTAAAGCTCTTCTACGGCGGCGACAAATTGCTCGCCACGATCAGAATAGCTCTTAAACATATCAAAGCTGGCAGCCGCTGGACTAAGAATCACCACGTCGCCAGATTGCACTTTATTTTTGGCCGATTTGGCAACTTCTTTCATTCCCGCCATATCCAATTGGACAATCTCGCAATCAACTTTTTCTTCCCTTAAAACTCCCCTGATTTCATCAGCGTTAGCGCCATTGATAATTATCAATCGCACGTTTTGTCGGGCAATTTCTTTCGCTAATTCAGAATAATCCGCGCCTTTATCCGATCCGCCCAAAATCAAAATTTTCGGCTCCGCAAAAGCTTTTAATGCCGCAATCGCACTGCCCGGAGTGGTCGAAATGCTATCATCGTAATATTTCACGCCGTATTTTTCAGCAACAAACTTCAGTCGATGTGGCAACCCTGTAAACTCGCTAAGCCCCTTCTTTATCTCATCATCCGACACGTTCGGCAAAATCGACTTTACAGCCAGTATCGCCGCGCAAGCATTGTCAATATTATGTCTCCCCGGCAAGCGAATCGCAGAAGTTATATCGTCCGAAAGAACAAATGGATACTCCTTTTTCTGCGCCAAACTCGCATCTGCAATCGACGAACTAAACTCATTTTGAGAATTATAGACAACATAATCGTCCGCGGTTTGAGACTTGGCAATATTCGCCTTTGCCGCCAAATAATCATTAAAATTAGCGTGAACATTCAAGTGGTCAGGCTCAATCATCAGCACCACGGCAACGTGCGGAGATTTCTGCAAATCCCACAATTGAAAACTGGACAATTCATAAACGACAATGTCATTTTTCTCAATTTTTGGCAAAATATCCAAAGCTGGCACGCCAATATTCCCCACTAAATGAACGGTTTTACCTGCGGCGCGCAAAATCGACGATATAAAACTGCACGTCGTGCCCTTGCCTTTTGTGCCAGTCACGCCAATTATAGTTGCTGGGCAATTGGCAAAAAACTCATTTGTCGATGACCAAATTCGACCGCTAGTCTTTATCTTTTTTGGCGGAAGACTTGGCGACCTAACAATTAAATCCGCACTCTCCAGCCCCGAAAATCCTGTCTGATAAGCCACATTTTCCGGCAAATTATCTACTTTTTCACGCTCGTCCGCCACCAAAAAATCAGCTTCCGGAAACTTCTCCCGAAAATAACGCAAATTAGATTGACCTTCAACACCAAAACCAGCAATGACAATTTTCATAACCTGATTATATCACGGGCAATTTACGATTACACCCTAAAACAGCTTGTCGAGCTTGTCGTACAGCTTTGTTAATAGCTCTTTTTCTTCCGAAGTAACTGCTGCCAACGTCCATGTGTTGGATGCAAAAAATTGACGAGCCGTTTCAATCAACTGATCAGGAGTTACCGCCAAAATAGAATCTGGAACGGCGGCATAATCTCTCACGAAATCGTCAGCAAAATATCGTCCTACGTAAAAATTGCTTACTTGCCCAACAGTTTGAGCACCCATTTGATAACGACCCAATGAATATGACTTCACACTTTCCAAATCTTCTTCAGAAATAGATCCAGCCAAAACTTTCTTCAATTCCCTCACGATAATATCAAAGAGCTTTTCTGCAGTTTCAACATTTACTTGTCCGCCAAAATCCCAAGCCGAATCGTAAAAACCAATCGACGTATCACTAAAAATACCATACGCCAAGCCTTTTTTACGAGCCGCGCCAAAAATCCGTGAGCTCATCGTGCCGGTCAGAATATGGTTCAACGCGTTCATAGCCGTGACTTCTTCGTCACTTAACTCGCGCGGGATCATCATTGACCAGCCAAACGTCAAATTAGTCGCCTCTTTTCGTCTAACTAAAACCGGGTTAGCCCTACGCGGCTCATCGCGCGGAATAACGAATCGCTCGCCCGTCTCTAATTGCCAGCCCTCAAGATGTTCTTTAATAGCCGCTTTTCGTCCAGCCATTTTTCCAGCCACCACAAACCGCATATTCTTCAAAGTATGCGTTCGCTTGTGATGATTTTTAATGTCTTTCAGTTCAATATTAGCAATTGTTTTTAAGCGCTGATTATACGTCAAAATATCTTCACCCAGCGCCTGCTGAATGCGCGGCCACATCACGCGATTGTGATTATTGAGATAACCAGTTAATTCAGAGCGAACATTACCCTTTTCCGCCTCAAGCTCATCGGCGTTGAATCGCGGCGTTGTAATAGCCAACCTCTGAAGCTCCAAAATCCTGTCCCACTCAAAATCCGCACAAATCGCTTCATAAACCATTGAATAGTCAGAAGTGTAAGCGTTGTGATAAGCGCCGTTCTTAGTAAACTCCTGCTCGTAATTGTGCTCCGAACGAAACTTTTCATTCGCACCGAACGCCATATGCTCCATAATGTGAGCTGTTTCGTAAATGTCTTTATTCAGAACATAGCGATTGCCTGCCCTGAATTGCACTTGAAAACTCATTACCGTAGCATCTGGAACATCAATCAACAAGCCGCGCGCACCATTCTTCAGTCTAATTTCCTCAACTGTATGTTTCATTGCCTAATTCTCTGATTATTTACGATTTTTCTTACGGTTCTGTCGCTGAGCTTTTTTCTTCTTTCGAGCTTGATTCTTCGCACGATTTGATTCCGCGCTAGTCTTGCCTTTTTTCACAGAGAAGTCATCGTCGCGATTTTCCTCGCCCGAACCAATTTCATTTACGCCACGCTCAACGGCATTTTCCGCCAACCTAGTTAGCTCGGTGTCATATTCGTCGTCTTGAGATTGACGAACTGTAGCGTCGGCTTTATGAATATTAAATATCGTTGCCAGAACTTCATCGCGGAGATTAGCCTGTAAACTCTCAAACAACTTCTGGGATTCTGATCGATATTCCACCAAAGGATCACGCTGCCCAACACTTCGCCAGTGAATTCCTTCGCGCAAATGTTGCATATTTTCCAAATGTTGCATCCACAATGTATCCAACACCGCCATGTAAACTTCGCGCTCAACCCCACGCAAATCATCAGCGCCAATCTCACGCTCTTTCTCCGCGTAAGCCTCTTCTGCCAGCTCCAGCGCCTTCTCATAGCGCAAACGATCTTTCTTTTCCTTACCAACCTTTTCAATTTTTTCCTTATCAACCGGGAAAATTACAGAGAAATCTTCGACAAACTTTGGATTATTCTTTGATGGAAGAGTCGTTAGTTCGTGAACTTTAGCTCGCAATAATCGCTCAATTTCCGGCTTAATATTATCGCCTTCCAAAATCCTACGTCGCATAACATAAACGACGCGGCGATGACGGTTAATCACATTGTCATATTGAACAACATTTTTGCGCGTATCAAAGTTGTAGCCTTCAACTCTCTTCTGGGCAGCTTCCAGAGTTTTCGAAACAGCCCGAGTTCTAATTGGAGTGTCGTCATCAACGCCCAGCCTATCCATCAACGACGCAATTCGCTCACCCTGGAAAATTCGCATCAAATCATCTTCGGTCGAAACATAAAACTGAGTCTCGCCTGGATCACCCTGGCGTCCGCCACGACCGCGCAACTGATTGTCAATTCGGCGTGATTCGTGTCGCTCTGAACCGATAACAACCAAGCCACCAAGTTCCTTCACGCCCTCGCCAAGCTTAATGTCGGTACCACGACCAGCGATATTCGTAGCCAAAGTAATCGCGCCTTTTTCGCCGGCTTTCGCCACAATCGCAGCCTCACGCTCATTGTTCTTGGCGTTCAGAATCTCAAACTTAATGCCTTCTTTTTCCAAATATTTAGCAATTTGCTCATTCTTTTCAATAGAACCAGAGCCAACCAAAACAGGACGACCTTGCTTGTGGTAATCCTTAATCGCCTCAGCAACAGCTTTCAGTTTGGCTTTTTCAGTCTTAAAAATCAGGTCTTCCTTATCCTCGCGAATAACTGGTTTGTTCGGTGGAATTTGGATAACATCAAGTGAATAAATTTGCTGGAACTCCTCAGCTTCAGTAAATGCCGTACCCGTCATACCGCTCAATTTATTATACAAACGGAAATAATTCTGGAATGAAATTGTCGCCAAGGTCATGCTCTCTTCCAGCACAGGAACGCCTTCTTTTGCCTCAATCGCCTGATGTAAACCTTCGTTGTAGCGGCGACCCTGCATCAAACGGCCAGTATGCTCGTCAACGATGATCACCTCGCCGTCATTAGTTACGACGTAATCTTTATCACGCTTGAACAACGTCTGTGCTCGCAAAGCCTGATCCATATGATAAACGCTGCGCACGTGATCTGGCGTGTATAAGTTTTTTATTCCCAACAATTTCTGAACTTTTTCAACGCCTTCATCAGTCAAAGCAACACTTCGGCGTTTCTCATCCAAAACGTAATCTTCTGGAACCAACTTCGCGGCGATTTTAGCAAATGTGTAATAATTGTCAGGATTTTCAGCCGCTGGAGCAGAGATAATAAGTGGCGTACGAGCTTCGTCGATCAAAATTGAGTCGACCTCGTCAACAATCGCAAAGTTCAATTCACGCTGCCTGAGCAGATCAACGTCGTTAACCATATTGTCGCGCAAATAGTCAAAGCCAAACTCGTTATTTGTGCCGTACGTAATATCCGCAGCGTAAGCCTCTTTACGCGAAACTGGACGAAGTTTTCGCATTCGAGGATCGTCGTGATGCTCATTGTCGTAATCTTTATCATAAACAAATGACGCTTCGTTAATAATCACACCAGTGGTCAAGCCTAAGAAATCATACACTTGGCCCATCCAACCAGCGTCGCGCTGCGCCAAATAGTCGTTAACCGTCACCACATGAACACCCTTACCCTCCAAAGCATTCAAGTAAGTCGGCAGTGTCGCCACAAGAGTTTTACCTTCACCGGTTTTCATCTCGGCAACGTTACCCTCATGAAGAACCATGCCGCCAATCAACTGCACATCATACGGACGCTCGCCAATCACACGCTTAGCGGCTTCCCTTGCCACAGCAAACGCATCTGGCAAAATCGTATCAAGCGTCACATTCTTCTTCGACAAACGCTTTTTCAGCTCATCAGTCTGCGCCCGGAGCTCCTTGTCGGACATCTTTTCATATTTGTCGTTCAGACCGTTAATAACGTCAACTTGCTTACGCAATCGTTTCAAAATCTTCTTCTGTGGATCGCCAAAAATCTTACTCAGCGCTTTTTGTTGTGTAATTGCCATAAACCTTAAAACTCCCTCACTTTCAGGCATTTTCAAAAACTTCTTTTATTATAACTTTTTTCGGGCAATTTGAAAAGAAAAAGCGCCCAGAATCTGAACGCTTTCCTGCTAATTTCATCTATCAATTATTTTCGACCAAAAGTCTGCTTTAGCTTCGCCAAAACCCCGCGACTTCCGCCAACGTGAGCCAGCACATCGTCTTTGTACTTACGAACTTGGCCATTCAACCTCGCTTCAACAATATCCACCGCCGCCAAAACGTTCATGGTTGAATCCTTAGCTATAATTTTCTTATCTGGCACATTGATAATAACTTCAACTTCGTACTTGTTGCCGCCAGGATTATCGATTTGCTTAATCTTCACATCTGCAGATGCGCTTTTTCGCGCGTGGCGTGGTAAATATTTTCCCAACGAACCAATTTTTCGCTCAACATATTTTTTTGTTGTGGCGTTCAGCTCATATTTAACGCCAGTAATTGTGATATCCTTAATCATTTTTCCTCCTACTAACTAATACGCTCTTATTATATCACGTCACGACCATTCATATACGGACGAAGCACCTCTGGGACAGTCAAAGTTCCATCTGGATTCTGGAAATTCTCCAAAATCACTACCAATGAGCGAGCCAACGATACTGCAGTTCCGTTCAAAGTGTGAACAGATTCAATCGTGCCGTTTTCTCGGCGAACTCGAATGTTCAAACCACGAGCTTGATAATCAGTACAATTTGAGCAACTCGTCAACTCGCGATAGGTTTGGTCAACCGGCGACCAATATTCAATGTCGTACTTCTTTGCAGCCGGTGCACCCAAATCGCCCGCCGCAATATTAACCACGTGATAAGAAATCCCAATTTGCTGCCAAAGCGCCTCTTCAACGCTAAGAATTTTCTCATGAATTTCTTTAGACTGCTCCGGCAAACAAAACGCGTACATTTCCAACTTATTGAACTGATGAACTCGGAACAGACCACGTGTGTGCTTTCCGTATGTTCCCGCCTCTTTTCGATAGCAAGGACTATATCCAGCGTATAACAATGGCAAATCTTTTTCGTCCAAAATTTCATCCGCGTGATAGCCCGTTAGTGGCATTTCCGCCGTACCAATTAGCGTCAAATCTTCGCCGTCAACTACATACTCGTTACTGCCCTCGCCCTTTGGAGTAAAACCTGCGCCCTCAGCTGTTCGCAAATTGACCATATGCGGCACGGTCATAAATGTGAAGCCCTGCTTTGTTACGTAATCCAAAGCAAATTGAGTTACGGCATTTTCCAATAAAGCCAAATCGCCCTTCAAATAATAAAACTTCGCGCCAGCCACCTTAGCACCACGCTCAAAGTCCACCCAGCCGCGACTTACAGCGTAATCCAAATGGTCTTTTGCGCCAGTTTTGCAATCGCCATAAACTTTTACCTCAACGGAATCTTCTTCACCGCCCAGAGGCACGTCGTCAAAAGTGATATTCGGGACGTTTTTAAGAATTGCCGCAACTTTTTCCTCAGTTGACTTCAAATAACCCTCACGCTCTGCCAGCTCAACTTTCAATTGCTTACCCTGATCAATCAGTTCTTGATCCGGTCGACCGCCTTTCATCTTCGCTGAAATTGCATTACGCTGTTCGCGTAGCGCTTCAACCTGCTTCTGTAAATCGCGGCGCTCATCGTCTAATTGCAACAATGCCGCAATATCAACTTTGTAGCCTTTATCGTTTGCCGACTTTTGCACCAAATCGACATTTTCCCTGATGAACTTAATGTCTAACATGTCTCAATTATATAACAACATAGGCTATATATAAATAAACCCCGCCGGATTTAACAGACGGGGCTTTTTAGATAAGTGTAAATAATTTACTTACATAGCTGTGCCAGGTAACGTCGTTGGCCATGGAACATTGTCATTTGGCACATATGATACGCTAACGATCGGAGGGAGCGTTGGCGTTGGATTCTCAGCGCTAGCTGCTTCAGCATTAATCTGCCCACTAGTTTGAATGATCCAAGTCAAGTACGAATTACCCCGTCGTCCAGCAGAAGGACCTTGCATCTGGTCACTAGGGCGTAGTCCATCTGGCAACGTGCCTGTACCACCACCGTTCCAGTTATACGCCCAGCCCGTAAGAGCTGCGTACAGATAAACAGTATTGTTAATTCGTCGAACCTTGACTACGCTAGCTTTCATGGATGTTGATAGAATCTGAGGAACACTTCTCCAGCCAGTGTCACCATATACAACCTTCCAGCCTGTTTTATCACTACCACGAGTTTTAATCCAGCGAATTGCACCATTTGTAGCAGCTGTATCAGTATAGTACGTGCCAACACTAGCCTTAACATTGCCCTCAGGCATACCAGTTCCGCGAATTTCGTACGTATCTTTCCATTCTACGTCACAGTCGTCATCAGTTTTCTTACCGAGTACTTGATTTGTTTTACCACCCGCAGGAAGATTCTTGCCTGCAAATTGTAAACCTAGGTTGCTTGTACCATTTCCGGTAATAGTCAATCCAGTCGAGCAAGGCTGAGTACTATTAGTTACGGAAATTGTAGCATTTCGGCCAGCCGCTCCTGTAGCACCAGTTGCACCCGTTGCACCTGTAGCTCCCGTGGCTCCCGTGGCTCCCGTGGCTCCAGCTACCCCAGCGGGACCCGCCGCACCAGTGTCGCCTTTGTCGCCTTTTTGACCATCTCGACCGTTCTGACCATTAAGACCATCCTTGCCATCTCGACCGTTCCTGCCATTTTGACCGTCAAGCCCGTCTCTACCGTCTCGGCCATCCTTACCCTTTAAGTCTGAGTAGGCTATGATATTTTTCCATTCAGATTCCCCGGCATATCGCCACTGGATGTACAGGGAGTTCTTCTGAATTTCAATTTCGCGACTATCAGATTTGCTAGATTCTTTCTTGCCATCTTCCTTATTAGTACCGTTATCCTTATTTTTCAAATCCTCAAGCGAAACTATTTTCTGCCAATTTCCATCAGCATACTTATATTGAATCTCGCCCGAATCCTGACGAATAGAAACTGCGTTCGGATCAATTACTCCACGTGGCGAAATCTTAATAAAAAACAATAATATTATGAGTATTATTGTGATCACAAAAAGACTTAGCACGAAAGCTTTTGATGCAGGCTTTCTTGTATTTTCTCGCTCCACTTAAAATATTCCTTTAAACTTTATTTAATATTGATTATGCTTTCATTTTACATGTAGCAATATGAAAAATCAATCTTATCTAAACGTGATAAATCACACCAAAGCTAAGCATAACCAACAAAAACAGCCCCAGGACAAATCGATAAATTATAAACGGTCGGAAATTATTACTCTGAATAAACTTCAATAGCCATGACACGGCCAAGTAGCCGACACCGAATGAAATTACCGTGGCGATTATAGTCGGAGTCCAGCCAACGCCGCCAGAAATGTGTTTATATTCGGTAGCGACTTCCAATAGCCCCGCCGCGACCAGTGCTGGAATACCCAAGAAGAAACTTAATTTCGTAACCGACACGCGGTCAAATCCACGAAACAGACCGACTGAAATCGTTGCGCCAGAACGACTAACTCCCGGAATAAGCGACAAGCATTGCCCCGCACCAATTGCCAAAGTGTCTTTCCAGCTCGTCTCAGTTTCGCCACGCTTGTTATTTCCCGCACGATTGTCAGCCAGCCACATAACAACGCTCCAGCCAATCAACCCGAACGCCACAAACCACAAACTGCGCAGAACTGTTTCAACTTCATGCTTAAATAACAGTCCGACAATCGCAATAGGAATTGAGCCGATAATAATTGCCCAGCCGTATTTATAATCAAACTTTCGGCGCGCCCTCTTCCACCATAAACCGCGCCACCAAGCCTGCAAGATTCGCCAAATATCACTCCAGAAATAAATCACCGCCGCCAAAATTGCTCCGATCTGAATTATCGCCGTAAAAGCCACGACGCTCGGATCGTCAATTCGCATTCCCATCAATTTCTCGGCAATCGTCAAATGCCCAGTCGAAGAAATCGGTAAGAATTCCGTAATTCCCTCAATTACGCCGAGAATAATTGCTTGCCACCAAGCCACGCTTAAAAATTACCTTTCATCCTTCAAGTGTAGCATTAGCGGTAAAATCATTCAAATGCGTGAGCCTAAGATTCGGGGTTTTCTGCTTCAATCGAATTTTGATAGAACAAACCGCTAACATTCACGCCCGCAGGAGCATAAATTTTCAAGCCAGTTATCGGCTTATAAAACTTCAAGCAGCCGTCAAAGAATATCGCGTTACACTTCTCAGAAACGGACAGCACAATTTTATCGCCATCGCGGCGCACGTTAATTTCTGGCTTATTCGCCTTTGGCAAATCCACAAACTCCGCTTCCACCTTAAATTTGTCAGAATTTATTCGCGAAACATTCCCCACTGGCATATCGATAAAAATTGAATTAGCGTTTGTCGTATCTGGAATATCGATATTCACTTTCTTCGTGAGTTGCTGCGATTCACGCGCATATTCTAAGCCAGCGTGAGCGCTAAATATTGCAGCGCTTGCCAAACTCATAAAAACAACGGACGCCGCCACGATCATTGTGATTACAGACATTCGATTGACCTTCCAAGCGAATATGCTACGCGTTACAATTGCGCCAAATATCACCGCCGCGATTCCGCCAATTGCCAAGGAAGTCCATACTCCCCACGCCCACATTTGCATACCCAAACCGCCGAGCATATCAATCATGGAAACGCCGAGCGCCCCGCCAACAATCAGCCCAAACAGTATCGCTAGCGTCGTAAGTAACACCATAACACCGATAAAATATTGGAAAAATTTCGCAATTGGAGTTTTTCCGACAGACACAGTTGAATTTCCATCAGCGGAAGCTTCCTTAAGCGCAGCCAAAGTTACAGGCTTTCCGCGCATTCGCAATTTGTCCGACGCGGTTTTTGCTGGCGGCATTGACACCCACATCGCGAGGTAAACCAGCACCATCGTGCCGAATGTTACGAACGGCGAGACAATTGCAATAAGTCGCACCCACAACGGATTGATATTAAAGTACGCCGCTATTCCCGCGCACACGCCGCCAATGACAGCCCCGTCCGTGTCGCGCATCAATTGCTTTTCTGGCTTCTCATTATCATCCGTCAATTCATCAGTTGAGTCCTCACTATCATCCGAAAAATCACGCGGCTCACCCATTTGATTTTTAATCGCCAAAACGTCATCGTCACTAATAACGCCCTCTTTCATCACGCCACGCTCGGCTAAAATCTCAACCATTCGCGCCTCAATTTCCTTCATCGCTTCCGCGTCGGCGTGCATATTTTTCTGAATCGAATTAAGATATTTTTCTAGCGATTTCTTAGCGTCAATTTCCACGCTAAACGCCGTTTTTGCCAGATGAATCCTGGTTATTTCCTTCATTATTTTATTCCTTTCTCTAAGTTATCAAGCGAATTATTTAGCATATTTACGCGATCTTTAAGTTCGTGAATCAATTGATCGCCGTGATCTGTCAATGAATAATATTTTCGCGGCGGACCTTGCTCACTTTCCTGCCATTCGTGTTGCAGATATCCGTCTTTCTGCAGCCTATTCAGCAGCGGATAAATCGTACCTTCGACCACCGTTAAATCCGAATCGTTCAATTGCTTAACGATATCGCCGGCGTACTGCGCTTTATTAGAACAAACCAGTAAAACACAGTAAACCAAAAATCCTTTTCGCAATTGGACTGCCAAGCTTTCCGCATAGCTATCAACGTCCACTTTTACCTTCTTTCGGTATGTTAGAACCCTTAATTTTGCCGTCTTTGATCAGAATTTGATAATCACATTTCTTAGCCAAATCAACGTCGTGCGTCACGATAATCAGCGTTGCGCCTTCTTGCTTGTTGTAATTGAACAGCAACTCTTCCACCTTCGCGCCAGTTTCGCTATCCAAATTTCCCGTAGGTTCGTCCGCAAAAATGATCTGAGGACTGCCGACAATTGCCCGCGCAATCGCCAAACGCTGCTTCTGACCACCCGACAAATCCTTCGCACGATTTTTGCGCTTCTCGTACAAGTCCACCGCCTTCAGTGCCTCATTGATTTTACTTTCCCTCAAGCCCCTTGGCATTTTCATAATTTCCAGTGGCAAACTCACATTATCCGCCACGCTTTCATTGCCCTGAACAAAGAAACTCTGGAAAATAAAACCTATTTTTCTCGCACGAAACTCGTCAACTTGCTTTTGTTTCAATTTCAGAATATCCTGACCGTCAATAATCACTTGACCTTGCTGTGGTCGATCCAAGCCAGAAATTGCGTGCATTAGCGTCGATTTTCCTGAACCAGATTTTCCCAAAATCGCCACGCTCACGCCCGTTGGAATTCGCAAACTCACATCATTTAGCGCCACAAATTGATTCTTCTTTTTGCCGTAAATTTTCGTCACATTTTTAAGCTCAATCATAACAATTCTCCTATTCCGTCCTTAACGCCTCAATTGGATCTAATTTTGTTGCCTTGCGGCTCGGCAGCCAGCCAGAAAGTACCGCCATAATCATCAGCCCGATTATCAAAAGTCCCATTTGCAGAGGATTAACGACTAGTAAATTCGTGCCTTGCTCCAACTTCAGGAAATTAGCAATCATAGGGTTAAGTAGCGACATCAAACTCGCCAAACCAACACCAATCAAACCGCCGAGAAGCCCAACCCACGCCGCTTCATACCTGAACATTTTACCGATATCACGGCCTCGCATTCCCAGAGCTTTCATTAGCCCAATCTGGCTAGTTCGCTCCAAAACCGAGATATACATCGTATTAACAATTCCAAACACGCTCGCAAGCAGCGCCAAACCGCCAAACCCAATCAGCGCCATTTGAGCCATATTCACAAAAGTCAGCATAGCCTTGCGTACATCCTGAACCGAAGACGCCACGTAATCCTTACCAAGTTCACTCTTCATCGCCTCAACGTTTTTCTCATCATCAACCGACGCAATTACATAAGAATAATCATTAGGCAAATCTTTAGGGTGACTAAAGTCGTAAATATCCTTAGCGTCGTCCACAGAAACGCGCACGGCTGGCTGATAAAACAGAATCGTGTCCGAAGGTTTATCGACTGCCGCAACTTTCAGAGATATTTCTTTGTCAGCGTTTTTGCTCGGCGAATCTCCTTTTTTCAATCCCAGCGTAATCGTTTGTCCAATTGCTGATTTTGCATCACTAAATCCCATTTCTTTTACGTAAGATTCTGGAATAACAACCTCGCCCTTTTTCGGCATAAAATTGTCCAAATTACCAGCCGCAAACTTCATTCGGGTCTTATCAAACTTCACAGTTACACTAGGCACGAATTTTTTGTCACTTGCCGAACTTTTGGCATATAAAACTCCATACATAGAATAAGCTGGCGTCACTTTTTCTACGTGCGGGGTTTGCTGTATTTTTTTCACATCGTTATCAGTCATCGAATATTTTTCTATCGCCTTAGACTGATCCTTTTCCGTATCTTCCGAGTCGCTATATTCTGGGAGATTACTATCAGGTCCCGACGAGGTCACTTTTTTATAGACCGAAACAGATTTTTTATCGCCAGCCGCGTCAACCATGCTGTTCGTATACAGCCGACCGCCTTCTCCAGCCATCAGCGCCAGACCAATCGTAAACGCTCCAACTGAAATTGCCAGCGCAGTTAAAATCGTGCGACCTTTTGATTGCCCCAAATTTCGACCGGCGCGTTTAATAATGTCAATTCTTCTCACATTAAGCTCCTTGTTGATTTACTATACATAGTACTATGTTATACAAGGTACCTTAAATAGTCAAGGTATTTTTGAAAATAATATTCAAAAAATCGCAGGCTCTGTCAGCTTAGGGATCGCTATTTTCGCCTAGCTTTAACTATCTTCGCCAAGCCATTAAGCGCGCGCTTATAAAAAGAGTCAGCATTCACACGCTCCCGCGACTCGCCGTCGCTCACACTGTCCTGAATCTCGCGACTGCCCGCAACAACCTCGTTCTTCTCTATCGACTCATTATCCACCAAACCAGCCATATATCTAGCGGCATCAAAAAACGTCGGATCTCCCCAAATCTTGACTTCTCCATCATCTCCGTAATCAATTACTGCAGAAATAACCTGCTCGTCGTCCTTATTGTAGATTTCATCATCAATTCCATCGTAATCATCAATCTCTTCGTCGCCATACTCAGCATCAAAGCGTCCGCTATAAAATCGACAATCGGCGATAATGCCACGACACAGATCCCCTTGATCATTTCTCTGCCATACGCTCATCAATATCACCAGATCAGAAGTAGACAGATCAGCCTCCTCAAGCAACTTAACAGATTGTCCTTTGCTGATAATTAGACGACCACTTCCCTCTGCCCTAGACTCATCAATATACATCACATCCTGCGGCGATACGTCCGAATAAGTATCGAGTGTATACAGCACTTCAGGAGACATTGTCTCGGCCGTAACTTGTCGTAATCTATCAGGCACTCCATTATTATATTCTTCAAACATTTTATGGCCTCCTCAATTTAATCTTATTCCTCATCATACTCATCTTCAATCTCTTGATCCAGGATCTCTTCAATCACGTCTTCCAACGTAATAATTCCCAGCTCCGTCTCATCGTCCATCACCACAAACAAATGATTGCGCGTTTGAATAAATCGACTTAAGACCGTATCCAGGCGCGACCTCTTGTCAATATCGTAAATTTTATCGCGGTACAATTGGCTAATTGGCAACGGCAAATCTCGTCCAACGATATCCTTCACGTATAAAACTCCAACCAATTCCCCGTCAGATTGAACCGGAATTCGCGAATGTCCAGCGTGCTTAATTTGAGCGAGTAAAGTTGCGTCCAGCTCGTCATCCAAATCCACGACGAAAACCTCGCTCATCGGCGTAACCAAATCGCCAGCCGTCTTTTTACTAAACTGCAACGCTCCTGCCGCAATTCGGCTTTCGTCATAATCAACCGGACTATCCGACCTAATGGCGTGCTCGTGAATGATCTCCTCCAGCTCCTGATGAGAATATAATTGCGGCGTTTCCTTGCCCAGCCAGCGATTCAGCAATTTCGACATCGGCTGAGCAAGCGGCCAAAATAGCACGTAAATCACATCAAGCAGCCAAAAGAAATATCGCACAAATCGATATCCACGCTGCGAGAAAATCGCCTGCGGCAAAATCTCGCCAAACATCGTGATGAGAAGCGTCGCAATCAAGCCACCAACCACGCCATTCGTCATATTGCCAAGCAAAATTGACATCGCAGTATTCACGCCGACGTTGCCGAGCAAAATACAGAAAATCAAATAATAGCCGTCTTTCCGATATCGATATACCCGCGCCGCAATTTTGTCGCCCTGCCTGGCCTTTCGCTTCAAGTCATCAGGTCGCGCCATCATTAAACCAATATTCAAACCGGAAAATAGCCCAGAAAGCACCAGCAGAACAGCCGCCGCCAGCCATAATAAAACATCAGACATAATCACAACCTCTACTCTGAATCGCAGCTAAAAATAGCCTGCCAGAAAATAACTCCAATAAAAAATCCATATCTTTAATTATACCAAATTCTACCAGCCGCCGCCTCCGCCGCCGCCTCCGCCGCCGCCAGCGAATCCACCACCAGACGAACCGCCAGAAGTTGAAGAATAATCACTAGCATGGCCAGCCGCCGTCGACAAACCGCTTAGCCCAGACGAAAACGCCACAGCATTGAACGCGCCTTGTCCAACGTACCAATCTGGCGCCTCGCCAACTTGCTCGTAATATTTACCCATTTGCTTGCTCCAATTTTTCTCTTGCCCGAACAACACAGCGTAAGGTAAAACTCTTTCATATAATTTAACAAGTTGTTTTCCGTCGTTCACGTCAACAACTATTTTTTCCGCGCCACTAGGACTTTGTAGAATATTCAAGCGCTCAGCCTCAGCCACGCCGATATACATTTTCAATCCCTTCAAATATCGCCTCAAACTCAAACCTTTATCTGTCAATGACCAACCTCTGGACGCGAAAGCAAGTATAATTGACATAACAAGGAGCATCGGCGACAAAAACAAAACAGCCAACACAAGAACTCGCTTAAACCACCCTCTCATTATTCGCTTTACCTCTGGATTTTGCTCGCATAAACCATATTTCTCTCTGGCTAGCGTCTCCAAATTTTTATCATCGTCACGCGTTCGCGTCATGTATTTTATATTATTTTGAAGATTTTTCAGATTTAGGCGTTGACCTGGCTTTGGAACAGATGAACTATCGAACATATCTTGAATAACTTCAATTTCCTCGGCTTTGAGTTCTTGCAAATCTTTAATAATTTCAATCTCATATTGCGCACCGCTAAACAGCGAAGATTTTTTCACTTCATAAATTTTAATATAATACCGAACTGCCAGATCTAATAATTGCGCAACCTTTGGCAAGCCTTTAACCTTGAATGGATCGTATTTTTTCAAAACATATGTCGACATCAAAACACTAATATCTTCTGGCGGCAAATATTCCGGTGGAATCGGTTTTAATTCCTTATCTCTGCCAACCAACCGCCTATATCGAATTATTAGAAAAATCACCAAAGGTGTCGCGATTGTATAAGCTAAAATCTGCATCAAATGCCAAATTCCAATCAACTTTTCCATCAGCGTTTCTTGATATCCAGAAAAAGTCCCGCTCTTAAATCCAACCGCCACGGTTACGCCCTGTTGACGACTCAATTTATCTATTTTTGCAGTAATCTGGTTCTCAATTTCACTCAAGTCGCATTGCGTCGTCGAACCTCGACTGCCGACATAACAAAAAGCTTTCCCTTGCCTTGCCGCAACCAAAGACTCATCAAGTTTCACGGAAATTTGCACATTTTCCATAGGAACACGCCACTCATCACCGATCACATCCCAATAGAATTCATCACGCCCTGTATCGCCGTAATTCTTAGTTACGTCACGCTGCGTAAACTTAATAATGTAAGTTTTCTCGCCTTCCACGTAGGTGTTTTTATTGCCAATTCTCAACTCATCGTCATTCCAGGAATATTCAAGCGGCGTACCGTTTTCATCAGTTACAGATTGCAATGAAAAATTCGTCGAGTGATCATCGTACTTCTTAACAAAAACTGGCGCGATTCCCCGATTTTGGTTCGGCGGAAAATTAGCAGTAATTCGCCAAGTAGCTTCCAATTTTGATCGATTATCAGAGTCGCGGCTAAGTGAATATTCCGCATCAAATTTTGTGATAGTAAAATTATCCGTCGAGCGCGCCGCAAACGCCATTTTGCCAGACCCGACCAGCAATAGCCCAACAGTTAGTAGCCCCAAAAGAAAACGTTTCATGCTTTAATTATAACAAAATTACAAGTTGACTTGCGGATAAATCGCCCGAGTTGTTTCGTCAATTTCGCTCTTAAGCTGTGGGAACGGCACACCTTCACGTGCTGTAATGCCCTCAAAAATCCAGAATACTCGCTCAGAATAACCCCAACCACAAGCCGGCGGCATTCCATATTCCAACATCTCAACGTAATCAATATCAAGCATCATCGCCTCTTCATCACCAGCGTCACGCATTTGCTGCTGCTCAAGGAAACGATTCAGCTGGTCAATCGGGTCATTCAACTCAGAGAATCCATTGCCCAATTCCGAACCAGCTATCACCGGCTGAAAACGCTCCACCGTCTCTGGATTTTCCGGATTAGTCTTTGACAACGGACTAATAAACTTCGGCGTATTCACCAACCAAACCGGACCAGCAACATCTTTACGAATATTCTTCCATAATTTATCAATGCTGCGCGGAATAGAGTCAGTTTTTTCGACTTCCAAATTATATTCTTTCAGCTTAGCGGCAACCTCTTCAATTGTCGTGTTATAAACGTCGATTCCGTAGTGCTTGCGAATAACTTCAGCATAATCCCAGACTTCCCACTCGCCGCTCATATCAACGTTGAATTTGCCCAATTGGAATTGCAAAGTACCAAAAGTCTTCTGAAGCACATCTTTATACATCGACTCCATGAAACGCATTCCCTGCTTCCAATCCCAGTAAGCCGCGTACCACTCCATAGCAATATGCTCCGGCAGATGCTCGTCCGAATAATTTTCATTACGAAAACGCGGACCGAGGTCATAAACTTTTTCAAATCCAGCGCCAATCAGCCGCTTCAACGGTAATTCGTGGCTAATTCGCAAATAAAACTGCTGATCGCCCAGCGCATCCATATGCGTCACAAATGGGTTCGCGTCCGCACCGCCAGTGGTGTGTTCCAAAACAGGAACATTAATCTCGATAAACCCATGACTATTCAAATAATCTCGCGTTGCTTGCCAAAACTTACTTCGTCGAATGAATCGCTCGCGAACTTCAGGATTGACATTCATATCAACATAACGTCGACGCAAGCGCTCTTCCTTATTCTCTAATTTTTCCGGCATTGGCCTTAATGATTTAGTCAACAATCTAAGTTCGCGTACACCAACGGATTTTTCACCTGTTTGCGTGGTGGTCATTACGCCCTTCGCCTCGATAAAATCGCCCGTGTCCAGCAATTTAAGCTGTTTCATTCCAAGCACACCGCGCGCAGCATCTAATTCCGCCACGTCATCACGCTGCAAGTAAAGCTGCACGTCGCCAGATTGATCGCGTAATTTAATAAATGCTAATTTACCAAAACTGCGAATAGACGCTACACGGCCCGCAACAACAACTTCCTTACCAGCTAACTCATCGTACTTAGACAAAACCTCAGCACAAGTGTGAGTTCGTTCTGATTTTGCTGGATATGGTTCAACGCCTAATTGACGTAACGTTTCCAGTTTTCGTAGTCGTTCATTGCGATAATCTTGAAGTGTAGCCATAACAGAGATAATTATAGCACATTATATGCGGTAAATCCCGCCGGACTTAAGATATCGACTTAATAATGTAAGTAATTTCGGCTTTTGGCGTTTTAATCGTTACTTCATCACCAATTTTCTTACCAATCAATTCTTTGCCAATTGGCGACTGGTCTGAGATTCGTCCAGCCAATGGATCAGCTTCAACTGGTCCAACCACTGTGTAAGATACGGTTCTTTCTGGGCATTGCAATTCGACCGTACTACCCAAACCAACGCTTGAGCTGCCGTTGGATTTAATAATTTCGGCGTTCTGCAGAATATCTTCAATTTCCAAAATTCGCGTTTCCACCAAGCCTTGCTCTTCGCGTGCAGCGTCATATTCCGCGTTTTCGCTCAAGTCGCCAAAATCTCGCGCTGCCGCAATTTTCTCGGCAATCTCGCCACGTCGCCCCTTCAACTCTGCCAATTCTTTTTCTAAATCAGCCTTTCCAGATTCTGTAATTTGATAAGTTTTTTTCATAAAAATTTCCTCCTCTACTGTATGTAGTGGTATTAGTCTTACGATCTACACTAAATATAGTGTTTTTAATTAGTCTTAATTAAGTCTATCTGAGTATATCAATCGCTATTTATTATGTCAATATAATCAGCCCTACCGACTAAGGCAAAAATCCATCAATTGTTGATGATCCATTTTTCGCGTTTCGCCAGTTGCTCGTTCCGTCAATTCAAACAAGCCATCACCGTCAATCGCTCGATCGCCAATTGTTATCCGCCACGGCAATCCCATTAACTCAGCATCGGCAAATTTCACGCCTGGACGCTCATCACGATCATCAAGTAGCGCGTCGACGCCACTGTTAGCCAGCTCGTCATAAAACTTACCTGCTAGTTCCTGACCTTTTTCACCAATTGCAACAATATGAACCTTAAACGGCGCAATATTCTCTGGCCAAACCAAACCTTTATCATCAGCGAACTTCTCAACAATCACGCCCATAACTCGCGTAATTCCAATGCCATAACTTCCCATATAAGCGTATCGCTCTTTACCTTCGGCGTCGGTGAACACCAACTTCATTTCTTCGGATTTCTGCGTACCGAAATTAAAGATATTGCCAACTTCAGCAGTTTTCACTTTTTCTAACTCACTACGATCAACGCCAAGCTCCTTGACCGCCTCGTCCAAAACTTCTTCATTAACAGCAATATTTTTACCGCGATGAAGATAAATATAATCCTCGCCAGCGTCGCAAATAGTCTGAAACTCATGGCTAAACTTCGTGAAAGCGCCACCAGAAGCAAACGTCACATATGTTTCATCGCCAATCCCAAATCGGTCATAACAACGCTTATACGCCTCAATAACCGAATTGTAATAACTATCCAAACTCTCCTTACTGTCGTGAATCGAATACATATCCTTCATCACAAATTCACGACCACGCATAATTCCACTCTTAGCGCGAAGCTCGTTTCGCAATTTATTCTGAAATTGATAAACGCTAATTGGCAAATCTTTGTAGCTCTTTAAGTAATTACGGAGAAGATCGACAATCGGCTCCTCGTGCGTCCAACCAAAGCCAATGTCTGTGCCGTCTTGCAACTTAGACTTAAACCAAACGTCGACCAATTCATCGCTCCAGCGACCAGTTTCTTGCCACAATTCCTTTCGCTGCAAAGTACTCATCATCAATTCCTGGCTATTAACCTTGTCCATTTCCTCGCGAACAATTTGCTTGATATTCTCAAGAACTCTCAAACCCAACGGCAAAAACGAATACACGCCCGCCATCGTTTTATGCACGTAGCCAGCACGAATCAAAAGCTGAGCATTTCGCGCAACCTCGCCAGCTGGCGCCTGCTTCAAAGTCCTAGTAAAAAGTTGTGTCATTCGCATATTTTTCTCCTTTACATAAATATAAATGGCAATAACGATTCCGTCTGATTAATTGCGCCCGTATTGATAAACAAGAAATAAAAAGCTATTCCGTTTTTCGCCATATGCATCATAATCGGCACCCAAATTGCGCCAGTGTATTCCCTGGTCGCACACATCACTAGGCTTAAAGTAAATGTATCAACTGCCACCGCCCATTGCAATGGCGAATCCGGACCAACCCAAAGATGCGCCGCGCCAAATGCTATGCTCGTTACGATAATTGATAGCCAAACCGAGAAAGAATTGCGCAACTTGCCATAAAGATATCCGCGATACAAAAGTTCCTCAACAATTGGCGCCAGCACCACCAACACAACAAATGCCATGATAAATTGCCAATGGGTCGCCAACATACTCTGACTGAACGGTATGATCTGCTTTTGTTGCATATCCACTAAGAAAACAACTCTGGCGATACTCATCGTGACCATTGTTAGCAAAAAGTACGCCACGAAAGCAAACGGAGAAATGAATATTTCCAAAAACGTTGGCCAGTCATTCACGCCCAAATTGCTCAAAGTTGTTCGGCGCTTCTTAACCAAAAACGGCACACCAACCACGACAATTAGCGACAAAATATATACGACAACCGAAAGCACCGTGTTAAAAATAACTGGATTCACAGAATTGAGTGGCACGCCGATTTTTATCAAAGCACCGACCGCCAATGAAACAACAACTTCCACCGCCAAAAATACGCCATAAACCCAAGCTGGGAGCGCCAAAATCAGCCACCATTTGCAGTTTTTTAATTTCTTAGAAGAGCTTTCCAACATCACTGATCGTCACCAAAATTGTTAAGATTAATAGAATTAGCATACCGGTTGCCTGAATGTTTTCTTCACGCTCTTTCGTCAGATCTTTCTTAAATAAGCGGAAAATTGTCATCGTGAACCAGCGACCGCCGTCAAGCGCTGGGATTGGTAAAATGTTCATCACCGCCAGCGTCAGCGAGATTAACGCCGCCACGAAAATGATGTACTCAATTCCAGAACTGACAACTGACGGGAATAATACGCCCAGTATGCCAATTGGTCCTGCTACGCTCCCGCTAACAGATGCCAAATCAGCTCGTGCAGATTCTTTTGACTCCGCGGAACCGAATATTTGCCCAATTGATCCATGTACGGTTTTTACTAATAGCACACCAACGCCTTTGATCGTTTCGTATGACAATTGTCCAGTAGTCGCCACACCCACAATAGGCGCCGACCATGTGCTATACATTTTCTCCGTCTGCCCCGGAATAACGCCCAAATATCCGCTTCCCTTCACGGACTTTTCATCATTAAGCTGGACGTCAACAGCTAACTCTTTGCCGTCACGCTTGTACTTGACGTTGATTTTTTTGCCAGCATTCTCTTTCGTTACAATTGGCAATTCTCCCGCCTCTGTAAGCGACTGACCGTTTATCCCAATCAGTTCGTCATTAACCTTAAGTCCAGCTTTATCAGCAGGCGAACCTGGCGTAACTTTCGCTATCGCCACCGGCGAACGCCTAACCTCTGTGTCAAATGGCAATTGGACTTGGTTCGACAGGATTTTCGGCATGCCAATTATCGCAAGAATCGTGAACAAAACAATTGCAGTTATCCAGTTCATCATAACGCCAGCCAGCAGAATCTTCGTCTTCACCCAAAATGTCGATCCGCCATATGTGCCCTCGCCTTTCGCGGAATCGTATTCACCTTTCAATCTGACAAATCCACCAAGCGGCAGCCAATTCAGACTAAACGTTACGTCCTCACCCAAGAAACTTCGCTTTACTTTCCATTTTTTTGCAGCAGGCGGAAATCCGATTCCGAACTCTTCAACCTTAATGCCGTTTCTCTTGGCGACAATAGCATGACCTAATTCATGCAAAACCACCAATAAAATGAGAACAAATAGCCCTAAAAGTACTCCCCAAATAATCATTTTCCAAACCGCCTATTCCGATTAGCATATTCCTCTAAAATTACCGACACGTCATCCGTTGTCATGTCTGGCCAATTTTTCTCAATAAACATCAACTCACTGTACGCTGATCGCCACAACATAAAGTTGCTGAGCCGCTGTTCACTAGAAGTTCTAACAATCAAATCGCACGGCGGCACCTCTGGCGCGTATATATTTTGAGCAATCAACTCGGGCGTAATTTCCTCAGAAGAAACTCCAGATTGAACAATTTTTTTAACCGCATCAGCAATCTCCAAATGTCCGCCATAATTCAAACATAAAACCAATTCTCCATTTTTCAGATCGGCGGTCTTTTCCTCAGCCTCGTCAATCGCTTTGATCAATTGATCCGACAAGCCTTCCCTGGACCCAACAACCCTCAAGCGAACCTCGTTTTCGATAAATATCGGCAGGTCAGCCTTCAGTATGTTCAATAGCAATTTCATCAAATGTCGGACTTCTTCCTCTGACCGCTTCCAGTTTTCCGTACTAAACACGTAAGCGCTCGCGTATTTCACACCCCGATGAAGGACCTCCAACGCCACGTCTTTTAGCGCGTTATAGCCCGCCAGATGTCCTTCGTATGTCGGCAAGCCATGCTGTTTTGCCCACCGCCGATTTCCATCAACAATAAACCCGATATGCCGCGGCAAACTCACATTTTCACTCATTATTCGCCCTCCATTCATCAATTAACTCAACATCTCGTACGTCTTTTTCACGTCCACGCCAACTCTTCCATTTGCGCAGAAATTCCAAATCAACAAACCTCACGCCATCATATTCCACCGCGTAATCAAGCAAATCATCATAGCTAACAGCCTGCCCATCAAAAACCCAGCCATCCCAAACTTCAGCCGAACCGTCATCTTTTACAAAATAAAAACGCTGATTATCGTCAAACTTTTTAAGCCAATTGCCACTTTCCTCAGAGAGCTTTTCCATCAAATCAGAACTCACCGCAAGATCAATATCACTAGCTGTACGAATCCCCAATTGATCCAAAATCCCGCTACCAATAACAATAATTTGATCCAACGGCAAGTTCAACGCCTTCACTTTGTCGGCAAAAGTTTCGCTCATTAAACTGTTAAGACGTCCTTTTCTTTCGCCTTAAACGCCTCGTCGATTTGCGCCTGCATCTTACTCATTAAGCCGTCAATTTCTTTCTCTACACGCTTCAAATCGTCTTCGCTCAGCTCTTTGTTGTCCTTCATTCGCTTAGCATCCTTAAGAGCATCCTGGCGAATATTACGCATCGCAATTCGAGCCTCTTCAACCTTCTCGCTAACCTGTTTCACCAGTTGATGGCGACGCTCTTCAGTCAAAGCTGGGACTGGAACGCGAACCACTCGCCCATCGTCAGACGGATTAAAACCTAGACTTTGATTATCGCGAATTGCAGAAGAAATTGCTGTAATATTACTCGGGTCAAATGGCGTAACTAACAGCATTTGTGCCTCTGGAGCGGTTACGTTTGCAACCTGATTAAGCGGCATTTTCGAGCCGTAAGCCTCAACCATAACGCCGTCAAGCATTCCAGCGTGCGCCCTGCCCGTTCGCACCTTCTTCAATTCATCTTGAAAAAAGCTAAACGCTGCGTTCATTTTTTCTTCATAAGGGTTTGTGTCGAACATATTTCCTCCAATTTATCTATCCGTTATTATATCAAACTTCAAGCGTCTTGTCTGCTAATTTTGCCTTACGCCCCGTGCTATAATAACAGAGTGATTTCTAAGATTAAGCTATACAATTTCCGGTCTTATCATCTACACGAAGCGACTTTTAGCAATTCTGGTACGGTAATCGTTGGGCCAAATGGCACCGGCAAGACGAATCTGCTCGAGGCGGTTTATGTAGCGCTACGTGGCAGTAGTTTTCGGGGCAGCCTTAGCGATTGTATGACACTGAATGCCCCACAAACAATTGTTCATCTGGAGGGCGATTTCGGCGAGCGACGCATTAAGCTTGATTCAATTTCCGGAAAAATCAACAAAGAATTCATCATCAATGACAATAAATCAAAGGTCTTAACCAGAAAAAACCGCTTGCCCGTCGTTTTGTTTGAACCAAGCGAACTAAGATTAATTTCCTCTTCACCGTCCCGACGGCGCGACTTTCTGGATGGCTTAATTGCCCGACTTGACCCCAAATACGACACGGATTTAAGAGCTTTCAATCGCACTCTTTTACAGCGCAACGAGCTCTTAAAATCCCACCAAGAAGACTCATCAATTTGGCGCGACAACCTGTTTGCCTGGGACATAAAATTTGTCCAATACGCGACCAACATTGCCCAAAAACGAGCCAAATTTCTCCAGATAAGCGAGCCCCGCATAAAAAATTTATACGAATCTTTGGCAGGAAAAGACACGCAACTGTCCATTGAATATGGCGCTATTGTACCTCTGGAAAATTACGACCAAGCCCTACTTAATCGCTTAGGAAAATCCCGCGAATATGAAATAGCAACCGGTTTTACTTCAGCTGGCCCACACCGTGAAGATTTCACAATTTTCCTCCATGATCAGCCCGCTATTAAAGTTGCTTCACGCGGCGAAATGCGAACTATTATGCTGGCGTTCAAATTATTAGAACTAGAACTTCAAACAGAAGTCAGTCAATCTCGACCGCTAATTCTACTGGACGACGTTTTTTCTGAATTAGACGCCACTCGCGAAAAACTCCTCCAAGAAACCATCCAAAATCACCAATTCATCGTCACCACGACAGATGCGCGCCACCAAAAAGACGGCTGCTCAATAATTTCCACACAATAAAATCCGCCCTCTCACATGAAGGCGGATTTATTTATTCTACTCGACCCCTGCTTACTCTACAGGTCGCTCATTAGCCATTTGTTTTGCTAATTTATTCCTATGCTTTATAAGAGCCTGCAGTGCCACGGATTGCTCTCTAGCAGCCTGCCAGGCCTTTGGATTTTCTCTAGACTCCTCTGAAAGTTTAAACAGCTCTTCTCTAGCAGCAATAACGTCCATCACAGCTTTGTCTAACTGTTCAGTAGTTGTTTCTGGATTGGCCTGATTTACATCAGTCTCTTTGTCATAGGCTCCCTCCAAAACACTCCATTCAGTTGTTGTATCAGGAGAAGGATCTTGATTTTGGCTTAATATTTCGCTCATATTATTCCTTTTCGTTTCTTTACGGCTATATACCGCTTTTTTAATATGTACTAATACTAGCACGTATTTGTAATATTGTCAATATACTTGTGGTAAATATTGACAAAATAAAAAATCGACCGCATCGCTACGGCCGACTTCTTCTCTGCGTGAAAATCTATTCGCTTACGCCCAGCTCGATTCGCTTGAATTGACGAATAACGATGTTCTCACCTAATTTCGCAATCGCTTCCTTAATGTGTTGCTCAACAGTCTTAGAGTCGTCCAAAATGTACGCCTGGCTCATAAGAACCTGCTCAGCAAAATGCTTCTTCAATTGACCTTCAACGATCTTTTCGCGCATTTCTTCAGGCTTGCTTGCCAAAGATTCGCTCGCCATAAGCTCAGCTTTAACGCGCTCCATTTCCTCTGCTGGAATGTCAGCTTCAGAAACATACTTTGGGCTCATCGCTGCAATTTGCATAGCAACTTCGTGCGCCAACGTCTTAAAGTCGTCAAGTCGAGCCACGAAGTCGGTTTCGCAGTTTACCTCAACGATAACGCCAATTCGGCCAGAGTGAACGTAGCTCTCGATCAAACCTTCACGGGCTTCACGATCACCCTTCTTTTCAGCTTTTGTCAAGCCTTTTTTGCGCATAGCTTCCAAGGCTTTATCGAAATCGCCCTCAGCTTCAACCAAAGCTTTTTTAGCGTCAGTCAAGCCTACGCCAGTCAATTCACGCAATTTTTTGATATCGTCAACAGAAACGCCCATCCTATTTCTCCTCTTTTTTAGCTGGTTTTTCTTCAGCCTTTACACTACCTGCACCTTCAGCAACTGCTGCGGTGAAGTAATCTAATAGCAATTGAATACCCTTAACAGCGTCGTCGTTACCTGGAATTACGTAATCAATTCCTGTTGGGTTAACGTTGGTGTCAACAATTGCAAATACTGGTACGCCCAAAGTTTGAGCCTCGCGAACTGCATTTGCGTCGGTCAATGCGTCAACCACAACAACAGCGCCTGGCTTGCCCATCAAATCCTTGATGCCGCCATATTTCATATTCAAGCTGTCGATTTCCTCTTGGAAACGCTGCACCTCAAGCTTATTGTAACGCTTTTCCAAGTCACCTGAAGCCATTCGCTTTTCAAGATTTTTCAGCTTCTTAATTTGCTGAGCAATAGTTGAACCGTTAGTCAACATACCACCAATCCAGCGCTCAACTACATATGGCTGGTTGATCTTTTCAGCTGCTTCACGAACAACATCTTTAGCTTGCTTTTTAGTGCCAACGAACAAAACCTTGCGACCTGATGCAGCAATCTTTGTCAATTCTGGCAAAGCCTTATCCAAAGCTTCAACGGTCTTAGTCAAGTCAATAATGTGACTATCCTGACGCTTACTGTGAATATATGGCGCCATCTTTGGGTGCCAGCGGCTGGTTTTGTGTCCAAAATGAACACCTGACTCCAGCAAAGCCTTAATGTCTACCTTGACAGACATTCTCTTCTCCTTTTGCCTCATCCGCCCACGATTTGGAGTGTGGAGCGGATTGTGTCATTAAAATTAGTTACTTGGCAATTATACCACTATTCTTCATCAGGAGCAACTACCTCTTGACGAGACTTAATAAATTTTTCCAATTCCTCTTTAAGTTCTTTTTTTTCTAAACTAGTATCTAGAGGCGAATTTATAGAAGACACCCTTTTAATATCGCAGCACTTAATGAACTCAAAGTATTCAATTCCATTACCTGAAACGACAGCACCATAAGTACTAGTCTTACGGCTAAAATCTTCCATGGTCATAGGCGGAGTTGGTTCGCCAGTTACGTTTGCCGATAGCTTAAAGAATAACAATGCGACTTTCTCTCCCAAACGGCCCCCATCTTCTATATATCCGTCAAAGGCTACGACCGAAGTATGAACGTCCAGCGGCATCTCCCTGTATGAATCCTGAATTACTTCGTGCGGATTAAATAATTTTGCAGTTACTTCCTTAGGCTTACCCGGTGTCTGCATAACTCCAATCCCAAACTCCTCGCCAACTAGCGCCAGCATACGCTCTGACTCCCCCGAATTATATAGCTCAAAAGATTCGGTTTTATCGGGATTTTCTAATATCGCCCCTAACTCTTTTGCTATTGCCAATTCCTTAGAGCGACGAAAAGCTTCTCCCGCTAAACGGCTCAACAAGCCAGTACACTTACTCTTATCATATATCAAAGAGCCATTTTCCATAACACATACTCCTCTTAAATTAGCGTATCTCATCTATAATTATGCGCTACTTTTTACAGATACGTCAATATGTCCGCACACCCTTTCGATAAATATTGCAATGCCTGCGGTTTTCTGTTAAAATACCAAGGTTATGAAAAGCAGTATTCACCCACAGAACTATCGCCCTGTCGTATTTAGCGACGAACAAGCGGGCTTCGCGTTCTTGACTCAGTCGACAGCGCAAACAACCGAAACCATCAAATGGGAAGACGGCAACGAATATCCATTAGTTAAGGTTCACATTTCATCAGCTTCACACCCATTCTTTACTGGTGAGGAAAAGATTATCGACACCGAAGGTCGTGTTGATCGCTTTAAGGCTCGTCAAGCAGCCGCTGAAGCTCGTAAAGCAGCTTTGGCAAACAAAGCAAAGAAAGCTAACGCTAAAAAAGCAGCTAAAACTGATTCTCCAAAATCAGATAAAAAGACTAAATAATCTAACAAATTAGTCCGACAACTCAAAAACCGCTCAAATCACTGGGCGGTTTTATTTTACACTAGTTCAATCTGACAATACTTATCTCGCGACATAATATTTCATGGTCTCCCCGCATCTTTGCGGCACATAAGCGGTGAGCGCCGTCACCTTGCAAAGTCAAAAATACTCCGCCGTCAGAGTCTATGACAACATCTACACTGCGTATTGGAGGACTAGTTTTCGGATCCATTTCTGCGTATTGTCTAATAATATCGCGGCTACTTTTTCCACCTTTCGATTCCGACACTCGCCCTTCTCGCCAATCTTTAATCATCGGTGCAGCCACAAATAATTCAACCGGCAACGGAATATCAGATCCCGAAATCGCTCTCATATCAGGCCACTCACCCTCATATATAGATATTTTCGTTTCACTGGCAATATTATCTTTAATTAATTCATTTAAATCACGTAGTGAAACTGGCTTCGCTATTGGATGAGCGTCAATCTCAAACAAACTCTTCACAATCAAATCAACTCTCGGATCGTTTGCTGGGATATCCTCTGGAAGGCTTTCAATACACTGCACCAGTTCAGATGACTTTCCAACGTCGCAAAGCGCCAACTTATCAGTATTTTCGTAAACCAAATCACGCGAATCAACCTTGCATTCTTTCATTATGACCATATAATACAATACTAGGAAACATTTGTCAATGTATGATATAATTTTATAGATATGGCGAAGATTTCTTTAGATATGGATTCTCTGAAAAATGAACGAGCTGATTTGAGCAATTTTTTAGCGCAACCTGATGCTTACAGTTCACCAGATTTTACGGTAAAAAACAAACGATTTTCAGAATTAGAAACGCTTATCTCCAAAGGCGAAGAGCGAGAAAACCTGGAAAAAAACTTAGTAGAAGCCAAAAAGTTAGCAAACGAAGGCGGCGAGCTGGCTGCCCTGGCGAAGCTTGAAATTACTGAAACCGAAGCTCGATTGACCGAATTAGAAGAAGAATTGTTCATCCTACTTACCCCGAAAGACCCCAACGATGAGAAAAATATCATCATGGAAATCCGCGCCGGTGCGGGTGGCGATGAAGCGTCATTGTTTGCGGCGGAACTATATCGTATGTATCTACGTTGGTGCGAATCTAACGGCTATAAAGTAGAACTAATTAGCGAATCAGCCAACGATTCTGGCGGCTATAAAGAAGTTATTTTCATGATCAAGGGCGACGCGCCATACTCTAAATTGAAGTTTGAAGGTGGCGTACACCGAGTTCAACGAGTTCCAGTCACTGAAAGCCAAGGTCGCGTCCACACTTCAACCGTAACAGTGGCGGTTTTGCCAGAAGCAGAAGAGGCTGACATTGAAATAAATCCGAACGATTTGCGAGTTGATATTTACCGCTCCAGCGGACACGGCGGACAGAGCGTGAATACCACAGACTCAGCAGTGCGAATCACCCACTTGCCGACTGGAATGATAGTTACAAACCAAGACGAAAAATCGCAAATTAAAAACCGCGAAAAAGCCATGAGCGTGCTTCGTTCGCGATTACTGCAGATGAAAATTGACGAGGAAAACGCCAAATTAAGCGCCGAGCGACGCTCGTTGGTTGGAACTGGCGACCGCTCGGAAAAAATCCGAACGTACAACTTCCCGCAAGACCGAATCACCGACCACCGCATCCACTACAGCCGCAGCAATATCCCCGCTGCAATGAACGGGGATATCGACGATTTGATTGAAAATCTACAGAGATATGAGCGTGAACTGAAAGCTCAGAATGCTAGTAATTAGTACAGCTTACGCGGCTCAGCAGACTCCAATAATTCTGCCAACTTACCTATCTCTTCCACACCAACAGGCTGACGATTCAGCCCCATTTGTTGCTCTAATTTATCATTCTCTATTTCATTGTTACACCTATCAACCATACGTATTATGATGATACCTTCGGGGCGCAGTACTCTCTTTAACTCTCTCGACCGCTCAGCAATATTGTCATCGTACCTAAAAACCTGATCATCTTCTATATAATAATCATGCGTCTCTTTACTTCCCTCATTCCACTCCATAATTGATATGGATCGTTCTTTATCTCCATTATCAAGCAGAGCGGATTCCACACTGACCAATACATAAGATCCGTCTTTTTGAGGAATTTCTAATAAAACTTGCGATTTTACCCGATCCATCGATTCAGTATGATCGTAAGTTTTCGCATCTCCCGCGAATCTAAGTAATGTCAACCAAACCAGATCATCAAATTCCTTTGCCGCCCGCAACTTTTCTTCGGTCGTCAGTTCAAGATTAAATCCTTCTGCAAACTCCATTTGTTTTGCGGCTTCACTACTATGCGTATTATTTGGCAATTCCATTATATATTCATCTCTTTCGCTAATGATATGAAGCCTATAATACTCTCTCTCTTGATTTATCAATACTTTTTACCATTTTTCTCAGTTTTTGCAAGCGTTTTACTTTTTACATTCCATAGATATATGTTATAATTAGCTATATGATTATCTCTGAATGGCTAAAAATTGCCGCAAAATCCTTAAAAATAGCAAACATCCCGTCCGCCAGATTAGACGCTGAATTAATATTAGCCAACACTTTGCGGAAAAACCGTACTTACCTACACGCTCACCTGGACGAAGAAATTGACCCCAGAAGATTTGATATCGCAAATGCCAGATTAGACCTAAGATTAGACCGCGTGCCAATCGCCTACATTCTGGGCTATAAAGAATTTTACGGGCGTAAATTCACCGTATCTCCATCTGTTTTAATTCCCCGTCCTGAATCCGAAGATCTAATTTCACTGTTCTTAGAACTGACCGCCAGCGAAATTGCCGAAAAAGTTTTAATTGACGTTGGCACAGGGTCTGGCTGTCTGGGAATTACTGCCAAATTAGAGAGGAGCAACTTGTCGGTAATTTTATCCGATATCAGCAAACCAGCCTTAAACATTGCAGAAAAAAATGCGAACGCCTTAAATGCGGACGTCCATATTCAACAGCAATCATTACTTAATGGCCAACTCAAACCAGTCGACTATATATTTGCCAATTTGCCTTACGTTGACAAAAATTGGGACGTGTCGCCAGAACTTCAATACGAACCAGGTATTGCGCTTTTCGCCGAAGATGAAGGACTGAAATTGATATTACAATTGATCTCACAAGCACCACGATGTCTCATCTCGGAAGGTTTGTTATTTATCGAGGCGGACCCCCAGCAGCACAATAGAATAATTAACGAAGCCGTGAAAAATGGTTTTGTAAGAGAGAGAGTTCTCAATTACATCCTAGTCCTGCGTTTCACTGGTGTCCAAGATTAAATTACTACAGAATTTAAGAACACTAGCATCACTAAGATAATTCCGATAGTAAGAATCACCGGAGCGGATATGTCTGAAAATCGAATAGCTTTGTGTTTGCTGTAAGACTGATAAGCTTTACTGACAACAAGCGAAAATAGCAATAAGATTATTGTAACTTGTGAAACACCGCCAAATAATGACTTTCCGTAGCTATAAGTCCAATAATACGACAGCCAACCCAGCTCAGCAAAGATGAGTCCCCAGATTGCCGAAAGTAAAACCGTCTGTTCTTCGTCATAGCTGTGTAGGAAATGGCGCGCAGAACTATAGCCGATCAAGAACATCATAATAACAACTACAGAAACTGGCCACTCGTACGACACCACCATCAGAGCAGTTACACCGACGAAAATAGCGATCAACGACTGCATGGCGACCTGCCAGCGCTTAGACATCGGCTTAATCACGACCAGCCAAATTGCATATAATATCGCCAACGCTACACGGAAATAAAACACTGACGTAGGTAGATACATCAGACCAACAACACCAATTCCGACCGTTAAGTCAACCAAGTTAGCCTGAATGTTTGCCCACCAAAAACGCGGACGAACAGCAATTATGCGCCATTTACTCAGCACGACAAGTGCTAATGCTGGAAACGGGGTCTGAAATGCTTGAGCAATAACAAGCAATGCAGCCGCCAAGCCAATATTTAAGACATAGTAAACCAATTCGCTCCAAAACGTTCTTCGTTTAACAGTTTTCAGTAACTCCATAACTTACTCTATTATACCAAATTATGAGCCAGTTCCCACAACAACGATAAATTGCGCATCAACATTCAAATTATACTTCGAGGAATCTGATGAAACCGAGCCGTACAACTCCTTAAATTTATCTTTTGTAGCAGTTTTTTCTTTGCCGGCTGGCAATTGATAAACTTGAGTCTTCCCTATTTTTTCATTACCTGGAGCATTGCCGACATGAACAACTTTCATTCCTAATTCTGTCAATTTGTCCGCTTCTTTCTGTGCTGCACCAGCCACGCCGGAACCATTCAATACGGCAACCGTGGCTTTTTCTTTAGATAATGGCGTTGCATAAATCTCAGACTTTATGTAAGCGCGAATATCGTCATAATCATATAATCCCGCAGCTGGCTGAACTATGCTTGCGCCACCCGCCGTGCCAGTAGTCATAAGTACGTTGTTTTCCTCCACAAAACTCAATCTGTGAATATCAGATTCTTTTATCTCTGAGCCAAGGTTCATAATTGTACGGATTTCTTTCGTGTCAATGTTTGTGCGCAAGTTTTTTCCCATAGCATCCATCAGAGACGTCACCTTACCAAAGTCAGTCAGCGTTCCCGTGGAAGTAGCTTTGTTTTTCAGTGCCATAAGTACCAATTGCTGGTTTTTCTCTCGATCAAAGTTGGATTGTTCCAATCCGTAAGTTGGTGCCACCAAACCACGCGCTCGAGAAAACCACATCGCTTTTTCGCCGTCCATTTCGTGCTTGCCATTAGTTAATTGCATATAGTGACCTGTTGGACATCGTTCGCGACGTTGCTGATAATTCAACTCCTTCGCTCGACACATCCAGTCCATGCTTGGATCAAGGATTCCTCGCGGATCACGACTCTGTACATCAACAGTAACTCCGCCGACCGCATTGACAGCATCACGAATCACCGCAGTATTAATATGCGCCACGTACTGAATATCCATACCGAATATATCGCCGATGAATTTCTTCGTTTTATCCATTCGTTCGGCTTCCGCCTGCGCACTATCTCCGTTATTCACGCAGCCAAAATATTCATTGATTTTACCAGCGTAGCCAGAATTACACGCCATGCCAAATTTTACATACAAGTCACGCGGAATACTAAACATATACGCGTCCTTCTTTGTCTGATTGACGCTAAGAATCATCATTGAGTCGGTCAATGTCGCACCCGGGTGATCCGGATCATCATCTGTTGTACCTAAAATCAGCACATTGCTTCGACCATAAGCATCCTCTTTCAGTTTCTGCTGTGAAAATAGTCCTAAGATTCCGCCGTTATGGAACACCGAGTTCATCGTCTGCCATAATTTTAATAGCAGCCAACCCGCCACAATTGCAATAATAATTCCGATAATCGCAAGAATAATCCTGGTAATTAACTTTTTCTTACGCTTCTGTTTGCGCTCCTGTCGATGAGAAGGCTTGGTATTTTCATCAATCGCCGCCAACGATTCGCTAATATTCTGCTTTAATTTATTAGCAGAAGTTGGTTGCTGAATATTCCTTGTCGCATTATTCGATACTTGCGAACTATCTTCGTTACTACGATGATGCCCGAGCGTAGTCGTTTTTTTGCTAGTAATTTCCCCCAACGAAGTTCGCTGTGGTCGCTTGGCGACAAATCCGTCCATCGACTGTTTGCGTGGTTTCATATCTATTGATTATAACACACAAAACGCTTATAATTGAAACAATGGACGCTACTTTTATGGATCGTCATCCGAAATTACAAGATGGCCTGGGAATGGTCATTTTCGTTGTTGGCGTGGTGATCGGCACTCTTTTATTGAACACTTTTGTATTTCAAACTTTCAATGTTGAAGGTGCCAGCATGGAAACGACGATGTACACTGGTGATCGTCTGATCGTCAATCGATTGCCCGTCACTGGTTCAAAATTGCAGAATAAAAATTATATTCCAAAGCGCGGACAAGTAATTGTGTTTAAGAATCCGAATTTTAACGCCTCAACAGGCAAAGATGAATATATTGTTAAGCGCGTAATCGCCTTTGCTGGCGAGCGAGTTACTGTGAAAAACGGCACCGTAACTGTTTACAATACAGAAAACCCTGACGGATTTAACCCTGACACCTCAGTCAATAAGAATGAGCCAGGACAGCCTACCTCTGGAGATGTCGATACGACCGTACCAGAAGGCACGATATTCGTTATGGGTGATCACCGCCAAGGAAGCTATTCTTGCGACTCCCGAAACTGCATGGGGCCAATCCCCCTTTATGACATCGTCGGACCAGTCAGTCTACGAATATTCCCGTTCAATAAAATTCGCTCGTTCTAATAAAAATTATTTTTCGAGTAATTCTCTTATTCGTTCAAATTCAAGATTATCCTTAAACTTGATACTAATCTGACCGGCTCCACGGCCGTTTGTACGGATCTTTACCCCTGTTCCAAATCGCTTTGAAAGACTTTCAATAGCATCTGCGTGAGGCATATCTGCTGGGCGGCGTTTGTTCTCGATTGGACTAGCCTTCGCCTGCTTCCATAACGTCACCACTTGTTCAATTCGTCGCGCTGACCACTCCTCGCGAATAGCTCGCTCCATAATATCTTCCGCGGCGTCATCAGGCAAACCGATTAGAGGCCTTGCTTGCCCTTCATTTAATCGCCCCTCAAACAACGCCTGCTGCACAGACTTCGGCAATTTCAGTAGCCTCAACGTATTACTGACCGCACTTATAGATTTGCCGCCCAAACGCTTGCCAATTTCCTCCAGCGTCATATTGAATTGATCGCGCAATTTTTGATAAGCAGTCGCAGTTTCAAGCGCATTCAAATCATGTCGTTGCAAGTTTTCAATCAAAGAGACCTCCAGGCGATTTTGATCGCTCATACTCCTGACGATACACGGCACCTCTGTTAAATTCGCCCTATTCGCCGCACGCCAGCGTCGCTCGCCCGCCACTATCAGATATTTATCGCCTTTTGGCGTCACAACAATCGGCTGAACCACGCCGTGCTCGCGCACCGATTCCGTCAACTCATTCAAAGCATTCTCATCAAAAAAACGACGCGGCTGATCTGGATCTGGGACAACTTGATCAATAGCAATATCTCTCAAATGAGAAACTTTCACGTCCTGTTGCGCTGTCGGATCGAACGTTTCATCGATCAAATTGGTTGGAATCAATGACCCAAAACCTCTACCTAAACCTTTTTTCATCGTTCCACCCTCTCTATAATTTCTTTCGTTAGCGCCTTATAAGCCCGAGAACCTTTTGAGAAACGATCGTATGCTCCAACTGGCGCGCCATGGCTAGGGGCTTCAGCCAAGCGAATATTTCGCGGAATGCTATTCTTGAAAATCTTATCTGGAAAATATTTTTTAACCTCAGCGTGAACTTGCCCAGATAATGTAGTCCTGGAATCCATCATCGTCAATAAAACGCCCAATAATTCCAGAGGTGGATTAAGCCCCTTCTTTATCAATTTCATACTTTCCAAAAGCTGCCCCAACCCTTCCAGAGCATAAAATTCCGCCTGAACTGGAAGCAATACGTAATTAGCGGCAATCATACCGTTGACCGTCAACAAACTCAAGCTCGGCGGACTGTCAATAATAATATAGTCGTAATCCGTCGCCTTTTGTAAAGCTTCTCGTAAGCGAACAAACCTTCCCTGCGCCTGCGCCAACTCCACTTCTGTATTCGCCAAATGAGGTGTGGCTGGAGCGATTGATAAGTTTTTATATTCCGTCGGCAATATGATATTCGCCAGGTCAATTTGTCGCATAATCACCTCTGATATTGTTGCGCCCAAATTCTGTTTATCTATTCCAAGTCCACTGGTAGCATTACCCTGTGGATCAAAATCCACCAACAATGTTTTCTTGCCAGCTTTTGCCAAAAAATACGCCACGTTAATCGACGTCGTTGTTTTGCCGACGCCACCTTTTTGATTTGTCACCGCAATGATTTTTGTCATTCGTTCCCCTTTTTACCTGCCTTAATTATAGCATGAGCAGAACATAAATAACAGACATCAAAAAACCGCTTCCTTTGCGAAAGCGGCTCTTCAGATTATTTAATTGACGTAATTTCAATCTTCGTGTACTTCTGGCGATGACCAGTTTCTTTATGTACACGCTTCTTACTCTTGTAGCGGATAACGCGAAGCTTGTCGCCCTTAACTTCCGCTTCTACGACCTTAGCTTTAACGCTAGATCCTTTTACAGTTGGCGTACCAACCTTGATTTTATCACCATCAATCACTAAAAGTGCGTCGAGAGTGAGTTCTTTTGTGCCTTCAGGGAGGAGATCCACCAAGAGGGACTCTTTTTCGCTGACAAGATATTGTTTGCCAGAGATTTTTACGACTGCTTTCATTTCGTTCCTTAATTATTATGAATTAACTCTAATAATTCTATCAAAAACTAGCAATAAAATCAAGTACACATCAGTAGCAATTACTTATAAAGCGGAGCTTGACCAAAAGGACCAGTATACAACCTGTCATCTTTATGTTCGGACGACAGCAGACTTTCTAAATACGCAATGACGTCTTCTGGATTTGACTGGGATTTGCCTTCGGGCAGATATGGAATATAGCCATTAATCATAAAACCGCCGCGCGCCCTTGCGACATCTCGAGATTCAGAAACTATACCGTAATTATTCTCCCATCCATCATCATCATATTCCTTGTGGAATATGGAACCTACAATTCGAGCCGTCCTGCCATTTCCATCCTGAAATGGATGAAGCAGCACAATACCAAGTGCAGCCACATCACCAAGCCGCTCTGGATTAACATCATCAGAAGATTCTTTTATCAATCTTATCAATTCGTTCATCACCTCGTAGCGGTACTCAACAGGTATAGTTTCCTTGTCGCCTATTTTCATAACGCCATCTTCTAAAATCAATGAATCAGCAGACCCCTGAACTCCCCTATTAATATTATCAATAAGCCCAGCAAAATCCTCAAGGCTAACATTCTTAAATTGATCTGCCCGCTCTTTTGGCGTAGAGCCATCAATACCAGCCTCAGCTACAAGATTCTTAAGACCCTCCGCAGACAACACTTCGCCAGGATTCTTAATTTCGACTCCGTTCATAGTTGTTTGTTTTGGATGTTTTTCCATGTATAGACTATATAATAGCACAAAAAATCGATATAGTCAAGTTAGCAGGTAGCGTTTTTCGCCATAGCGTTATTCGCCTTCAGCCAACCGCTCGGTGAGCCGCATTCCATATATTCACCCTTGGCCTCGCCAACAACAATCACACCGCCGCTATCGATGTACGCATTAATCGCGTCCGTTAGCTCAAACTCACCTCTCTTAGGGTTTGCCGGCAAAGTTCGCGCCAACTCAAAAATCTCTTTGTTCAGGACGTAAAAACTTGAATTGCTGAGGTTACTTGGAGCTTCTTCCAATTTTGGCTTTTCAATTATTCGCACAAAATTGCCCTGATTGTCAGTTTCAATAATCCCTGTTTGCGGAATAAATTCCTCTTCGACAGGATTTCCTAATAGCCCAGCCGACAATCCGCGTGATTCCACTAGCTCCGCCAAATCAGCCGCGTTCGAACCGCCGTCGCCGCGCCAAAAGAATTGATCGCCCATAATCACAAAAGCCGACTCACCCTGTTCGATAAATTCGCTCGCCAGACCAACTGGAATACTTGTGCCATAACCACCAGTTCCCGGTTGGGTTAAAAAATGTATTCGGACGTCGCGAAGTGGCGCCACCAGAGGAAGCTTGTCCTGCTTGCCCGCTCGACGTAAATAATCGTTCAATTGAATATTCGATCGATAATAGCTCTGCACCTGCGTACTCTGCTCACCAACTACGAAGTAAATATCCTTCACGCCCGCTCGCACAACATCTTGCATAATATAATCAATCACTGGACGAGTACCAACTGGCAACATACACTTTTCGATAGATTTGGTAATCGGCAGCATTCGCGTTCCCCAACCAGCGACCGGAATAATAGCTTTAGTAATCATAGCACCTCCTACATTTTCAGCTCTTTGTGAGCTCTTCTTAAAATCTCCAACATTTCCGCATAGCGTTTTTCATCAGAAGAAACCCGGGCATATAGAATAACTATATTGTCCATCACTTCAATGTTAGCTTTTATATTCTGGTCATACAGCCACGCCATAAAACTCGGATTTAATAACTCAAAGCTCGCCGCCTGATCTTCGTTTGTGGCAAAAATGGTATAGCGCTTATTGAAATCTCCCCACTCCATTTCAATTTTCTTATAGCCAATTGGCGATATTATCCGCTTCCTAAAAATGCTATTATCATCCCTGTCGACCAAAATTCCACCGTAAGATTTGGGTAGCATAATCTGACCGATAAGATAGTTAACCTCATCTTTGTTTTTACCCTCGTCCGTAAATCCATTGCCATTTTTAAGCACACAAGTATAAAGCTGAACAAGAATGCCACCATCCCAAATGCCAATAACATGGTTATTTACGTCAGCAGAGCTAAAATAGCGCGGCAAAAATAAGTTACCACCCTTCGGAAGAAGCAGCCTACCCCAATCCAGACTAAAATACATACCATTGTCCTTAGCAAACTTATTCAGCGAGCCAACTAATGTATTAACGTCCTCAGTCGGCTGATTTATGCCATCTAACTTCCACTCATTGCCTTCACGAACAAAGTTCCACTTCTCTGCAAATTCTTCGTTAGTACTTCGGATTTTCTTACCTGTAGCAACCTCCTCTAGCCTATCGTCTGCTTCCGCCAAAAATGCTACACTCACCCGATCGCTTTGATTATTAGCATCGTCATGCGCGTCAGCAAAAATAGCCTCATTTATCCGCACGTTATCGACGACATTCCTACGACCCATTTGACGCAAAGCCTGCATTACTAGTCCAATGTGATTTGAATATCTCTGTGTCGTGTACTTATGAATTGACTCATAATCTAAGTTACTCCAATCATACTGAAACCTCTCGAAAACTTGCCTAGCGTAATTAGTAAGATTATCTGGCTGCCATAACGAATCAGCGGAGGAAGCTTGGTGAACTGTATTAGTAGCCGCCTCACTATTTTGGCGAAATACTTTGAGCTTATCAACAAATACAGAGATAGCGGCCCCCACAAAAGTAGAAATAACTGCACATATGAACCACATTAAGTCGGCTAAATACAGTAAGCTAAAAACTAGTCCAACAGCAACGCCCACCAAGAAGCCTGCTATTTTTGATCTAGTCTTCCTTTTTACAAAGCCTGCCACACCGCCCGATACAGCTGCGGGTAGCATCAAAATTAAGGATCCCCCAGAAGAGCCCGACCCTCCTCCGCCGGCTCGAGCAAAAAACATTAAAGACTCAATTAACATGAGCTAATTATACACTATTATCTGTCAAAATCGCCATCCGCACGAGACCAAAACTTACGAATATCCTCTATATCGTCGGCATCCAGACGAATCGCCTGCGGCTCCCGCTGCTCTTTAATAATTTCCTCAGCAAGCCCATCCGCCAGCGGGTCGATTGGCGAAAACCCTATTTTACTACCGAATAATTTGTTGAATAAATTTTGCATAACTTTTTTTATTTTTATCAATTAACAGTGATATATTAGCATAAGTACGGTTAAAAGTCAATAGAATATCCTCCCCATGAAGAGGAGGATATTTTTTACTGAAATTCTTATGAGAATCTACAAAATTACGATCGCTTAATAATTGCAGCACCGCCAGCGGTAATTGCCGTAATAGCAGCGGCAATAACTGAGTATACACTCGCGCCAGTTTCAGCTAAAGTCTCGGTAGGCTTAGCTTCTTTGCGTGGAGAAGCTGGAACTGAGGTTGATTCTACTAGAACTGGAGTAGTCGCTATATTAACGTTTTCCGATTCAGTTGAAGCTTCAGGGTTTACTGGATTTTCTGGAGTAGCTGGATCTGGATTAGCAGGAGCTTCCGGCAAACTTTCTGGGTTTTTCAATGTTGCCGATGTCTGGCTCAACTTCACAGCCTTTGTCAGATTACCACCAACAGTCAATGCGACAGTTTGGCGCAATGAGTTATCGTAATTACCTTCTTTGTCGAACCAGTATGTGTCAATTGAAATAGGAGTATCGTATGGGATTGAATCGGCAGAACTTGAGTAATACTTCTTCACCAAATCCTCAATCGACAGTTCACTGCCCTGCATCAATTCTTGACGAATAGGACTTTTCAGCTGAATCTTATTTGTGCCATTCGTTAGCACGAATCGATAGTGGTCGTTCGCAACGCCCTCGAACTTAATTATATTTTTCTCACCTTTATACTGAGCGGTGGAAATTGTTATTTTTGGTGCAGCTGGCGGATTAGCTTCTAATGCAGATGCGGTTACGTTGCCGAATATTACGCCAACGGTAGCCAATGCAGCGATAGCTCCAACCTTAATTAAGTTAGTCATAGCTTATCCTTTCAAATTATTATGCTATGAACTTGTTATACTAGCTGCCCTTGACTTTTGCAAGCATAGACGTTATAACTTGGTTTTTTAAGCTTTTTTCAGGGAAATTTTTACCAATTTACCCTCGATTTTGGCGTCATATTTTTCCGATTCATTGATCACAAAATTCAATTCCACGGCGAGCGTTTCAGATTTAATGACGTCAGCGAAAGCGTTAACAGCTTGAGATATTTCAGAATCGTCACTAGAAATACTCAATACAATTCGATCATCTATCTGCAGACCAGCCTGCTTGCGCGCGCTTTGGACATGGCGAACGATTTCACGCATCAAACCTTCGCGCTTTAGCTCAGGAGTGATTGTTAAGTCATAAACAACGCTCGGTTGCGCCGACTCAGACTCTGAATCTGTAACAATTTCAACCGATTTTACGTTCAATTCATCTTTAGCGATATCAATCAAGAATTGCGCAACTTCCGCTGGCGTATCCTGAGAAATAGTGTTGATAAGTTTCACAGACGCCAACGGCTGACGCACCTTAATTCCCTCCGATGCGCGCTTCGACAAGCCATCATTCACCGCAGTACGCAGTGCATTCATGTCGCGAAGCATTGAATTGTCTATTTCACCAGCCGGCAGCCAATCTTTAAGATGAATCGACTCGTTATCGCCCGTCAAATTATGATACAATTCTTCCGCTAAGAATGGCGTAAACGGCGCTAACATATAACTGAGTCGCACCAAAACGTAATGGAGCGTGCGGTAAGCGTCATTTTTATCACCGTCATCTTCAGATTTCCAGAAGCGGCGACGACTACGTCGAACATACCAGTTACTTGCGTCGTCTAAGAACGGCAATATCGGCTTGGTTGCGTCCTGTAGATTATAGTTGTTAAGACCTCGCTCGACCTCTGTTATCAATTGATGCAACCTCGACACAATCCAAATATCCAACGGATTTGTTAAATCGTGAAGCGGATCTGACAAATCGCCGTTAAACTCCCAGCCGTCAACTTCAGCATACATCGTGAAGAAGTC